>NZ_JBNUPL010000005.1:0-110602 GCF_050409445.1 Facklamia sp. P13055 | reverse complement strand
TGGTAATCGTAATGGTATGAGTACCATCGCCATTATCTACGACTTCTGCAGTTGGTGATTTTCCATCTTGACCATTTTGACCATTTTGTCCATCAGATCCATCTGGTATAAAGATAGTTTTATCAGATTCATAGACATCAGTGTTTGGATTGTAAATTTTAATGGTAACATAATTACCATTCCGCCCATCTTCTTCACCCGGAGTAATTTCCACAATTGGTTGGGATGGTAAAAGTGGTTTTTCAGGATCAGCAGGTTTTTCAGGCCCTGGTATCACGATAGTCGTTCCATCATTATAATGAATCTCTACCCCACCGTCTTCTTTTTTAATTGTTTCAGTAATCGTTACGAAATTATATTGGAAAATGTCTGGTCTGGCTTCTTGGATCGTCTCACGTGAAACTTCTTGCCAATATTTTCCATTTATTTCTACAAAGTTTTCATAAAAACTTCCATCTGAGTGTGTTGGTATTTCCTCTGGGTTAACATGCTTATATAAAACACGATATCTACCAGATCGACCCTCTTGAACCTTTTTGATAGTTCCAGGAGCTAAGTCTTTATTATATTGGAACACAGAACCAAAACCTTCATCTTCAACTGTCATCTCATAAAGTTCATCTTTGACACTCGGATTAGGATCGGGTTCAGGCGTTGGAGTTTCGTCTTTTTGATACACATAGGTTATTTCAATTGTCTTCTCTGGTTTATAACTTCCTGTAGCAGGGCTACCATCCTCATTATATTTTGGATTGTTAATTAAATTTTTTATCTCAACAAGTTGATAGCCCTCTTTATCTTGTTTTTGCGTTCGATAAAACTCGTTCCATTTACCAGTTTGAGCCGACTTATCATCTTTTAAATCAATCACAATCGAACCGTCTGATTTTTTTGTTTGATAAATATGATGTTCTATGAATGATCCGGTTTCTTCTGTACTTTCACCTGTAGAGGATACACTTGTTTTGCCTATAAATGAACCACCCTGAGCAATAGGGTTGCCGCTTGGATTAGCGTCCTTATGAAGATAAGTGGTTACTCTTGGTTTTTCAAGTACATCAGAAGCACCTGGCGCATCCTCTACAAAAGTCATAGTGACTATGTAACGTTCATTTGCTAACATTGTTCCTAAATGGATACGGCTTTTATTGCCGTCATTCAAAATGTTACCTTTTTCTTTAGTTACCCTATAATTCTCACTATCGCCATTAAGGTCAGGGATTAGGCTATCGCGCATAATTTGAGAAGGATAGGCTGAATTATTTGATTTCTTAGGTTTCACTTTGTGAACTTCCAACGAATCAGGGTCAATATGGAATTTATCAGCTAAAAGTCGAATATCTGAATACCTTCCAACTTCTTCCCCACCATTGTTTAGATAAATAGTATATTTAAATAACTTCCGACCCTGTGAATCTTTCCCTAATTCACTAATTGCTTGAACTACTTTTCTATTCTTATTATTTCCATAATCCACAATTATATCTTGACTCTTGGTTTGATTTCCAATAGTTACTGTAACAGGATACGATTTCTTATCAACTACAGCTGTATCTCGATTGGCCACCAGTTGATCATTAAAAGATCCTTTTATATCCTTGTTATGATCCACATATTGAGTGAATATGTAACGAGTGGTATTGGATTCCGGATCATAAAATGCTTGTGCAATTAAATTGCCTTGACTATCTAGCAAATGAACACTATTTCGAGGTACATCTATGCCTCCAGGCAATACATAATCGCCGTAGTTAACATCAAAAAAATCGCCTGCTTTAATAGCATTGTCTAATTGGTACTTACCAGTAAACGCAATTTTCCCCTGTGAAGTCGGTTGCAATTCATTTGGGTTATCCCCACCAAGTATTTTAAATTGCAAATCACTAAATTGGATTAAATCCTTTACATCTCTTCCTGTGGCATTTTGGATAGCAAACATTTGAAAGCCAGAGTGTTTTTCAGCATAATCAATCCCAGCTTGAGTAATTTTCTCCATCAAAACTTCTGCGGACGCATTTTGAAGGGTCTCTTTATCAACGCCTGAAAGGATTCCTTCAATTTCTTCAGCACTGTATATCTCTGCTAATTGTTGACGGATCACCGCCTCGCGATCAATTTCACCATCAATTAATTGATGAAGTTCACTTAAGTGACCATCTGATTCTCCCAAACTTTTTTCTTCTGAATTAACGATGGAGTCTGACTCATTGACTACACTTTCTTCAATCACAGCGGCTTCTTCATCAATGATTAGCTCTTCCTCTAAAACTATTTCTTCTTCAGCAGATATAGATTCTTCAGTAGAACTCTCAGTTGTCTCTTCAACTAAGCTGCTGACTGTTTCTGGGGTAGAAGTTGAGACGCTCTCCTGCTCTACTGTTTTCTCATCAGTTGATGATTCCACACTCATTTCGGTACTGTTAGTCTCTGCTAACACTTCTTCACTATGAATCTCGTTAGAATCAACTGATTCTACAGTTTCTACAATTGCTGTTGATAAACTATGATCAACAGCCGATATTTCTGCATCATCAATTTTAATGACTGCAGGGGTTTCAACTTGTTTTTTTACCTCAACTGACTTACTTAGAGGTTGAATACCTTGGTCCTTATCATCATATCCTAATTCTTCAATTTGGGAAGTTTCCGTAGTGTTTTCTGCTGCTAAAACACTATTCGAACCCAAAAAGAACATACTTGAAATAGCAACGGATGCTAAGCCTGCACTATATTTTCTTAAACTATAGATTTTTTTCTTTCTAGCATTTTTCTTTTGTAACTCTGTAACGTTATTCTTTCCTAACATATTATTCCTCCTTAAAACATAAAATTAAATAATTTATGTAATCTTATCTTACTCCTAACATTTGATAAAGTCCATATCATTATACTTAATAAAAAATAATATCTCTAAAATATTGAACAACACCGAACTTTTTTAACTTAAGAGAAGAAAAAATCGTTGGATACTTTCCCAAAGTCTTATGTTGCGATTGGATAAATGATAAAGACGCGCCTCTCAAATAAGTAAAATACATTACTTTAAGCGCCCTAACTAGTCCAATCTATCAACCACTTCCAGTCGATAAATCATTTATGAATGTGCGAACGACTGACTTCGTTAAAAGACTCTTTCGTCCTAATTCTCAAACTGCTGAATTAACAAGAACAATGATTGAATCTGCTTATCAAACCAATGTGATTGCCGATCACTCAAAAACTAATAATCAGACCCTATTCACTCATACAGCTACCCTCTTCTTTTGCTGGCTTCTTAGGCAGACTTTATCAAACCAAAAGACCCCCAACCGTTAGACAAAAAGCTAACGGTTGGGGGTCGGTTCCTATTTGCTAGACATAAAACTTATTGATCAGATCGAGCATAGGCATTCTTCATGCCATTGGAAGCAATATCTAATACCTTTTTAAGCGTCTGATGTGTTTCTTCTTGTAACATAGCGACCAGTTTATGATTGGCTTGCTCGCATACTTGCTGACTTTGAGAGCTAGGGCTTGTTGCAAGTTTTTGATCATAGGCTTTAATGATTGCTAAAGCTTGATGGTCCACCTTGGACTGATAAGACTCTATCACTGTTTGCGTTTGATAATAATGTGCGTCCGCTAAAGCAGCAATCATTCTAGCAGACCAATACAGACTGTCCGTTGTGATTTGATCATCTGTCTGAGTGAGATAAGCCGGAAATTCACTCGCTTGAGGATATAGAGGAATCATGGCATTAAAGACATTTGATCCAAAGGCCATCCATTGAAGACTGCGGTTGTTTTCCGGCATATAAGGCCGAATTTGAGTTAGGCCTAAAAAATTATTGCGATTGATTCCAATTGTCCGGTAAGCGCCTCGCATTTCGCTTGAGCCCTTAGTAAGATATGGATCATACGGGGTTCCTTGGTAATGATTGGAAAGGATCTCTTTTATTTCTTGGACAGTAATTTTATGTTCAGGCACAAAGGACCATGGGATATCAAAGGATTGTGGTGTGTAATCTGCCTCTGAGCCTTCCCACTTATAAGTTGTTGGATTGAAAAAGCGTCCCATTACCCAAGCTCGTGGCGTATTATATACTAAATCTGCAGCAGTTCTTGAGCCAAAGGCCAAACGTGGCTGAAATGGACCATCTTTTGATAAATCTAAGTGATTCTCTTGAATAAACTCTTTTAAATCAGCTGAACACATATGCTCTTTTTGTTGACCGAATGCATCTTCTAAATCAAAGGAATCTATTCCAAATTGATTAGGCATCACTACATAGGAATCATCTGGTACCCGTTTAGCTAACCAATGATGACCCCCTATTGTTTCCAACCACCAAATTTCATCGACATCTTGAAAAGCAATCCCATTCATCTCGGAAGTGCCGTATTCTTCTAACAAACTTGCCAACCGCTTTACCCCTTCACGAGCAGACCGTATAAAAGGTAAGACGAGCGATACCATATCTTCTTCTGAGATACCTCCAGGAATTTCTGCTTGATAATTATCGCTCCCCTGCTCACCCCTAGCTTCTTGGTAGGTTACCAATGGATCAGCAGCTAACACTCGCGCATTGGAAGTGATCGTTTCGGTCGCAGTCATGGCAACATTTGCGGCATTGACCCCACACGCTCCCCAAACTCCCTGGTCTCCTACAGCATCAGGGGTCATACTATAAGCTAATGGGTCACTTGGCAACTCAATTTCTAAGTGAGCTAACACCGACCGATAGTGAGACGGATGTCCTTGACTATCGACTTTGACCATTTTTTTAACATTAAATTGTCCCGAAACAGAGTCTTCGTTTCGTGCGACAAGCGTTGACCCATCATAAGAGGCTTTTTTACCTACTAAAATTGTTGTACATCCCATATTAATCCCTCACTTTCATACTCCTATCTTATGCTTCTTACTTCTAAAAATAAAGTCTGAATAATGTATTTATTCTTAAGTATTAAAAAACTCCTCATTAGTTAGGTCGCTGGCTAACTAATGAAGAGCTTATTACAGTGCTATTTTTAGCTTTTAATCTTATCGGAATATATTTTATCAATAAAAACTGCTATGGCATTATCTCCTGAAACATTCGCTGCAGTACCAAAAGAGTCTTGAGTTAAATACAGCGAAATCATTAATTGTTGCATAGCATCTCCAACAATTCCTACCATTGGTAAGAATGGTACAGCTGACATAATAGCTCCTCCAGGTGCTCCTGGAGCTGCTACCATCGCAATACCTAACATGCAGATAAAGCCAAAAATTATACTAAAGCTGTGCGGAAGATCATACATTAATAATAAGGCTGTCGCACAGGAAGTAATAGTAATCATCGAACCTGCTAAATGAATAGTTGCACATAGAGGGACAACGAAATTACGAATTTCTTCAGATACACCATTATTTTCTGCACAATCTAAGTTCACCGGAATAGTTGCAGCAGATGACTGGGTCCCAACTGCCGTCATATAACCTGGAATTTGATTTTTAATGAGTCGTAATGGGTTTTTCCCAGCATAGCTTCCTGCACCAATGAATAATAAACTAACATAAAGTAAATGCATAATGATGACAATAACGAATACTTTCCAGAAGATAGATAGTACTGCAAATACCGATCCAGAATAAGACATATTTGCAAAATTTCCTAGAATATAAATTGGCAACAAGGGAATAATTACCGTTTCTAATACTTTAACTACCACTTCTTCAAACTCAACAGTCAATTGGTAAAGTACCTGTCCAGAATTTCGATTAGCCCGTAACCACGAAATAACAAGCCCCATCATAAAAGCCAGCACAACCGCTGTTGTAACTTCTAAAATAGGCGTTATCGGAACCGTAAAGAATGGAGTAGCTCCTTCTCCTGCTTCAGTAATCTTATTGACTAAATCACTGGTAATAAAACTAGGAAAAATACTTGTTGCCACAAAGTAAGCAAAAGTCCCCCCTATAAGGGTTGATCCATAAGCTGTTAAAGCTGTCATACCTAGTAATTTGCCTGCTCCTTCTGTAAGATCTGCAATTCCTTTAGTTACTAAACCAATAATCATTAAAGGAATAAAGAAACCTAAAAAGGCTGAAAACAGGCTAGATAAAGTAACTAAAATTCTAATAAACCATTCAGGAACAAATGGCAAACGCCCAATCAAAATACCCATTGCAATAGCTATCAGCAACCGACCGACTAAACCCGTTTTGATTTTAATTCTGTCATTTTTATTCTCTGACATTTTTTCCCCTCCATTTGGAATTTTTTAGCAAACTCGAGTTATTACTATGCTTATATTATACACGAAAAAAAGTTATATGAAAGCGTTTTTTAAATTATCTTATTTTTTTACTGTATTTTGGTGAATAGTAATAATTGTAGCTCTTTTTAAGAAATTTTATTTTAAAAACAGTAATAAAATGCTCTTTTTAAAATGTTTCCTATCTCATAAAATTCTTTAAATTATTTTCGCTATTGACACGAACATCCGTTCGTATTAAACTGTTGCTTACAGGAGGAATTTGTAATGACTATTATTGATTATAGCCGTGAACCTAAATCTGATATTGCTTTTATCGATATGAAATCCTTCTATGCGAGCGTAGAGTGTGTTGAGCGTGGCTTGCATCCTCTAAGAACAAGCCTTTGTGTCATGAGTCAAACAGACACTTCTCAAGGTCTGATTTTGGCTTCTTCTCCCATTTTTAAGCAAGTTTTTGGGCGTAGCAATGTGGGACGAACTTATGATTTACCCTTCTCTCTTCATAATCGACGATTCAACTATCGCAACGCTCGACGTAATGGCTTACGAACGGATCCTGCCTATGTTCGTTATATTGAATCTTGGGCCAAACGTTCATTATTTGTGCCACCCAGGATGGACCTTTATATTAAAAAGAATATCGACCTTTTAAAGCTGTTAACCCAGTATGCTTCTGAAGAAGATATTCTCCCCTATTCAATTGATGAAAGCTTTATTGATTTAACGCATGTTTTGAACTACTTTATTCCTGATCGTCAGGTGTCACGTCGAGACAAATTAGAAATGTTAGCTAGTAAAATTCAACTGGATATCTGGCGTAAAACAGGAATCGCTTCAACCATTGGTCTTTCTAATGCCAATCCTTTATTAGCTAAGCTCGCTTTAGATAACGAGGCTAAAAAGAAGCCGACCATGCGAGCAAATTGGTCCTATGAAGATGTTGCAAGCAAAGTATGGGCCATTCCAAATTTAACTGATTTTTGGGGGATTGGTAAGCGCACAGCCAAACGACTCAATCAGTTAGGGATTCATTCCATTTATGATCTAGCCCATGCTAATCCTGAACAATTAAAAAAGGAGTTCGGTGTAATTGGCTTGCAATTATTCTTTCATGCCAATGGGGTCGACGAAAGTAAAGTTAGTGAGCCTTATCGTCCGAAGTCTAAAGCTATCGGTAATTCGCAAATTTTACCACATGATTATACTCAGCAAGCAGATATTGAATTGCTTTTAAGTGAAATGGCAGAACAAGTGGCCATTCGTTTAAGACGGGCTGGCAAAAAAGCACAGCTGGTCTCTGTCTCTGTCGGTTATTCCAAAGCAGTTGACCTATCTCCTCTTCGAGCTCAAACCAAAATCGATCCTAGCCAGCAAACAAAAGTCTTAACAGCCACTGTGATTGAGCTCTTTCGCTCTAAATATAAAAACGGACCCGTTCGCCATATTGGTGTTCGTTATTCGGGCTTGGTAGAAGAAAACATCCATTACTTTTCGCTTTTTGAAGAGCCAAGACAAATATCAAAAGAAGAGCGCCTCGATAAAACAGTAGATGCTATTCGAAAACGTTTTGGCTACGTCTCTGTTTTAAAAGCTAGCGCCTTACTAGAAAGTTCTCGTTCCATTGCTCGAAGCAAGTTGATGGGTGGTCATGCAGCAGGCGGAGCAGGCGGATTGGATGGTTTAGAGTGAGTGTAGATCGGTCTTACTTATCATCTAAAGCTGCACGTCAATATCAAGATCGCAAAATGGCTAAATGGATGGGCTTTTTCTTATCAGAACATAGCTCTGCTCTGTCACACAGCTTTACTGACTCAAGCCCGGCCAGACTGTCTCCTAAGGAGAAATTTCTTCTACTCAGCCAAGCCTATGTTCAAAAACTCTCCATTAGCCTTATTTATCAAGGCAATCATCCAAATAAAGCCCACCAATCATTTACCGGCACTCTTAAAGAGCTAAATCTAGACCATTGTGCGATTGAAGACCCCCTTTCTAGAAACTATCTCCTTTTAGCTTTTGAACAAATTATCGATATTACACTTGCTGAGGAGGTGGAATAATGAAAACCAATGGCTACCACCATAATCAAACACAATTTGATTATTTCAGTGAAAATTATCAACGATTTCAAGAGGATTTCTATCGTTATTCTAAGCTGAAAGTTCCTCTTGCTTTTCTAGAGGATGAGTTATTACGAATGATGTCGGCATCAACCATTAATTATTTTCGTATCCCTCAAAAACACAGTCTCGACCAACGTACTCACACTTTTGTTTTCAAGGTGCGTACCGATAAGCGCAACCATTTAATTCGCATTTACCAATATCAGTATCATTATGTTGATTAAAGTTCTACCCTCAATCCCAGCCTATCAAGCTAGGATTTTAGTGCTATCCATCTTTCTATTCAAAAAGCCCACTCATTTGAGTGAGCTTTTTTCTAAGCTTGATTAGCAAACTGACTTTAATAGCCGTCTGCATAACACCCATTAGCTACTTAAAGCAAATCATGTTTCCTTTTTCACTAATATTACCACTCTTCATCAACAAGATAATATCGGCATTACAAATAGTCGATAAGCGGTAAGGCATTACGAAGGAGGTCCCCCTCCCTTACCTTATCCATACCTTCTTCATTTAATCTTTCTAAAAAACTATCGACTGAAGAACGTACTTCATCCAATGCTAAGATGGCTGGATTAAAGAGCACAGCTCGATCAATGGTATCCATTGCTTTTGAAGCAGGGAAATATTATTAGCTTCTTTATTTATTTCCTTATGTAGCAAGATAAAAACTCGATTAAAAAGGGGCTTCACCTTTCAATCGAGTTCGTTAGATCAGTTAATTACTAATGGTTAATGGTATCTATTTTTGTGTGGACTTTCATAGGAAAAGAAGGTGAATCCTTCGCCAATCACTTGTTGAACGTCTGAAATAGTGACGAAGGCTTTGGGATCAATTTGAGTCACTAATCTTTGTAATTGAACAACCTGATTACGATTCACTATTGCCAGTAAGACTTCCCTTTCTTGCTTAGAATAGTAACCATATGCCCTAAATACAGTGATACCTCGCACCATCTCTTTAATTACTATATCCGCAATTTCTTCTTTCTTAGAGGAGAATATCATCACGGACTTTCGACGGTTGACCCCATCTGTCACAAAGTTTACGGTCTGACTCGCAATAAACATCATCATGATTGTCACAATCGTCATATCTACACCAATGATGAAGCTTGAAGCTAAAATGACTAGCATATCACACATTAACAAACCAGCAGAGAAACTGATTCCTAGATACTGCTGCATAATCATAGCAACAATATCCGTTCCGGCAGTAGTCCCGTTGCCTCTAAGAACTAAACCAATACCTGCTCCCAATAGCACACCACCTGCTACAGCAGGGATAATAATATTTGTTGCAATATAAGGATCGGGTTGGATAAGGTTCAAACAAAAACTTAAACAAGTTGAAGCATAAATTGTATAAAGCAAGGTTCGCCTACTTAGGTATTTCCATCCAACCACTAATAAAATGGCATTAACGATGAAGTTGCTTGTACCGGTTGGTATTTTAAGTAAATAATAGGCCAACATAGAAACACCCGTTACACCACCATTACCAAAATGATTAGGAATGAGGAAATAATTAACCCCATAGGCATAAACAATGCAACCTAAAGTCATTATCAAAACAGAATAAAGAATCCCTTTCGGTGTTATTTCAAAATAGTCCATTACTTTTTTTACCATTGCCACCACTCCTTTACTATCAAGGATATTATACCCTTTTTTGACAAGAATGTAATCACTTTCAAGTAGGTTTTTAAAATCTTAGTAAATTATAATCAATCATTAATTTATTTTATTGTTTCAATAGTTATTGACAGCGCTGAGTTACCATTCCTAATAATTTGCAAAAGTAATGATGGTATATTTTTTCTCTTGTTAAGACTTTTATTTAAGTTAAAAACAATAAATTTTTATAAAACAAATTTAATTATTTATATTTTTTAAAAAAAGGATTGTTATATCTGATTTTTTTGTGTATACTACCAACAATAAATTTTTGAAAGATGGTTGGTGTTGATGTGTGCAAAGAATAAGTTGAGTGTGATAGCAGTAAGTTTAATGATAATAGTAAGTTCTCTCTTTAATTTTGATGTTAATGCCCATGCAAGTACTTCAATAAAGGAAACAGCTAATGTTAATGATAATGTTGTAATGGATTTTTATAAAGAAAATTCAGAGTATTTTGACACTTCGGAAAATGGTGATGAGACAGTTGTAACTATCACAGATGATAAACTTATAAAGTATTTTAATGATCTAGGAATAGATACTTCTAAATTTTCAAATGATAGTACTAGCATGTTAAGAAGACAAAGTAACGGGGTAACAAAGTTGGTATGGCATGGAAAAGCATCAAAAGGTAATGTGGATGTATATAAGTGCGTCAACGTTTAGTATTCTAGGTGGAGCTGGTACGGGAGTTGCAACAAGATTTATACTTATGTTGTTACCTCCACAATTTAAACTTGCAGCAGCGGCTATAGGTGGAGCTATTGGTGCTATCGGTTTTTCTGACTATGCAAGAGTATTTGTTGTAAGAGGATTTCGTTATCAATACAATTATTTACAATAATCGTAACTTAAAAGGATCATTAGGTGAATTTTATGAAGAAACTAAACAAAATAATAAATGAGTTACTTTTTGTAGGAGTATATATTTTGGTAAGCGTATTAATAACATTTTTCCAAGGGAAATTAACGATTTCATATTTTTTTGATAACTTATTGTATAGAATAATAGGATTTGTGTTTGTGTATTCATTATTTTATTTTGTAGATAAAAAACATAGGAAGGAAAATAATTATGAAAAAAAATAATTATATAAAATCAATATTAATTCTAACTATATTTTTAGGTCTATCAACTATATCTGTTTCTGCTGAGGAAAACGATCTAACAAAAGAGGATTATATAACTACATAATCTGTTTCTGTTGAAGATAATGATCTAACAAAAGAGGATTATATTACTACACAATCTGTTTCTACTGAAGATACAGATGTAACAAAAGAGGATTATATATTCAGGTCGAAAGTTTGGCCTCCGCGTACTCTTTTTGTAGAAGTATGGAAAGTGGTACCAACTGTCCCGGGTCCGGTCCCTAGATCCTATAAACAATGGTATGTAGAGTATAGGAACGGCATAAAATATGAAGGATATATATCATGGACAGGTGCTAAAAAAATATATACTGTCGCTCCTGTTAAATTACAATTTTTATTTAGAGGTATCATAAGATTAGCAAAAATTTAGCAATACTAAAAAGCAAGATAAATTATTAATTTAATTCATCTTGCTTTTTTAATATTTATTTTTTCAAAAAATGGCTTTTCGAATTGATACTATATTAAATAGCTTTATTTTCGGTGTTACGACAAACTTCTTTTGTCATTTTTCCCTTTTAATAAATGTATCATAAGCTAATCATTCGTCTTAATCCACTTTTTTAGTTTTACATAATTAGTTTATTTGTTGGAAAAGCCCGCTTACATCGTTGACATCGATAGTAAAAAGGATTCCCTTACCCGGTTGGTCAATATCCATGGCTTTAGAAACTTTTTCAATGATTTCAGGCACTTTTTGTGTCTCAACAATCATTAAGACAAGCTCTTTTTCCGGTTCAATTTGAACATTAAAAATCTTAGGAGCTTTCTTCGAACCTAGTCCTCGACCATGGAGGATAGTTGCTCCACCTGCTCCTTCTTCACGAGCAGTTTCCACTACTTCATCCCCTGAATCACGATCAACAATTGTAGCTACTAATTGATACTTACTCATTTCTTGACCTCCCTCATTAAATTCATGCATTAACTGGTGACTGCCATAGACACTACTTGTATTAATTGAAAAGAGAATGCCCTTTCCTTTTTTAGGTAATTCACACTTTTCGGTTAAGACTTGATGAATTCTTTCTTCATTTGAATGATCAACCAACATCAATAAGGCTTCACGCTTGGAATCATTCAAACCTAATAAATCTAAGAAAGGATTGGCAACTGTTCCTTCTGCTTGAAAGATCGTTCCACCGGTGGCTCCTGCCAGGCGTGCCTGCTCAAGGTAATAGGAGGCTGTACCCTTCTTAACAATTGCAAAAAATAAGACTGTCTGCATAAATACCCTCCTATGCTATTTTTTCTTGTTTTAATTTCCACTTATAGATGATTCCGAGTAATAATATCATGACGATTGGCGCCATTGCAACCGTTGCGATGACACCAAAGCCATCCGTTACCACATCTGCCGTTGGAATCCGATCCGCTGCCCCTTGTGCAAAGGACAGGATGAAAGTTGCCGTCATTGGTCCGGAAGCTACGCCTCCCGCATCAAAAGCAATCCCTCCAAATAAATCATCTACAAAAAAGGATAAACAGATGGCTAAAAGAAAGCCAGGTAATAAATAATACCAGATTTGAATACTAGGCACTAGGATACGAACCAGTGACCCACTGACAGCTAGGCCTACTCCAATAGATAGAAAGACAAGTAAAAGTTTATTCTTAATAAAACCACCCGTTACCGCTTCAACTTGGTCTCCCAATACGTGAACGGCTGGCTCAGCCAAAACAATCACCAAGCCCATAATCAAACCAATTACGGGTAACCATGCCTGATAGTCACGCGCTAACATATTACCTAGAAAACGCCCCATATCCATAAAGCCTTGATTGACACCTATTAGAAAGAGAACCAGTCCAATCAAAGTGTAAGTAACCCCTTTGATAATCCGTTTGAGTTCACGCTTTTTGAGCTTAAATTGTTTCCAATTCATAATCGCAAACAAAATGGCTAAGGGAGCGAGGGCCATTAAAGACTCAAGCAAGGTGTGTCCAATAGCCAAAAAGAATGGGGCAATAATTCCCTCCGTATAACGATAAACTTCTGCTTGCCCTTGGAAACTTACTCCTGTAATAACTGATAATAAAATAACTGCTAAAATTGGCCCGACACTCATGGCACCTACTAAACCAAAAGAATCTTCCTCAGCCATGTGCCCCCCTTTACGAGATGAAACAGCCGCTGACAATGCTAAGATAAAAGGTGTGGTTAAGGCACCTGTCGTGGCACCTGACGCATCGAAAGCAATGGCTATAAAATCATTAGAAACCAATAAGGCCATTAAGGCGATCAACCCATAAGCAATTAAGAAAAAATACTTAATCGAAAAGGAAGACAAAATCCGCACGATACCAAAAGCAATTAAGAAGCCGACACCAAGTGAGACCATTGCAACAATCACCGTTGAAGTAAGAGCTCCTCCCATCGCATCAGCCACCTGTTGGCCTAAAATAAGTAAATCAGGTTCTGCGACCGTGACCGAAAAACCAATTACAAAGGCTAGCCCTGTAATGGCCCAAATATTGGGAGCATCTGCTACACTTTTCCCCATCAAATCTCCTATAGGACTCATACCAACTTCCACACCAAATAAGAAGATCGTTAAACCTATAATTAAAAAGACAGCCCCTATTAAAAAACGAATCATCATATCTGCCGACACATTGACCATGGTCAATGAAATGATCACAACTATAAGTATAATAGGCAGTACAGAAGCTAACACTTCTTTTAATTTATCGACTAATAAATCCATAACATTCCTCCTTCATAAATATTATTTCTCCTTCATCATACCATAGCTTAGCTTGACTTTTGCTTAAATCTTTATCACCATTCATTCCGTTCATCTTTTACTTGCATTTTTACCTTCATACCTTGACTTAAAAGTGTATGGCTCGTATAATACACTTAAACAAGCTGTATTATGATTGTGGGACACATCTTGGAATATAATAAAGCTTTAATGGAGGTAAAATAATGAAACTTGCACCCAATCTACCCATCTATACCCAAATTATTACTTGGGTAAAAGATCAGATCATCACAGGCAAATATACGCCGGGTTATCAATTGCCCTCAAGAAGACAATTAGCAAAGGAATGGAAAGTCAATCCCAATACCGTTCAAAAGGCATTTAAAGAAATGGAGGACTTAGGTATGATTGTTACTCAAGCTCAAAGACCTAGCACCATAACAACTGACACGCAATTAATTTCTCAACTTAAATATGAATCCATTGATCAAGCCATCGAAAACCTAGTCGATGTTTTAATTCCCATGGATTTGCAATTAGAAGATATCATCCAACGCCTTACCCATAGCTATCAAATTAAAAAGGAGACCATTAACCATGATTAAAATCGAAAACCTCAACAAGTCTTTCAGTAAGCATAAGGTCCTTAAAGACATCAATTTAGAAGTTAAACCAGGTGAAATCACTGGATTGATCGGCATTAATGGTACAGGAAAATCGACCCTCATTAACTGTATTGCCAGACTTTTGCCTTATCAAGGGGAAATTTATATTGATGAAATAAAATTGCGAGATGCTAAAGCTAGAATATGGCATGTTCCCGATTACCTCAACTTTCCCCCTTCGATGACGGTTAAAGCATGCAAAGAATTTATGTACAATCTCTATCCTGCTTGGAATCCTACTAGAGCACAAGATATCCAAGATTTTTTCCAATTAGAAGATAGTAAGCGCATTAAAGAACTATCCAAGGGGAATCAAGCAAAACTTAATTTAATGTTAGGCTTATCTTTAGAGGCAGATTATCTTCTGTTAGATGAACCCTTTGCTGGCATCGATGTCTTTAGCCGGGAAGAAATTCTTGAACTCTTTGGTTCATTTATCCAAAAAGACTGTGGTGTCTTAGTAACCACTCATGAACTTTACGATGTCGAACACTTTATCGACCGAGCCGTTTTAATGAGTGAGGGCCAAATCAAACACTCTATCTATTTAGAAGATATGCGTGAAAATGAAGAACTATCCTTAGTTGAATGGTTAAGAAAGGAGTTAAATTAAATGAAAGAAATATTAAGTTTAACTTATTTTGAAATACAAAGACAGAAACTTTACTGGTTATCCATCGCTTTAATCTATCTAATCCTATCCTTAATTTCTATTAATAATAATATACAAAGCAATTTTCAACAAAATATGGTTATTCAGCCAAGTATATTGCTGAATATCATAAATATCGCCTTTATTATCGGAGTTATTAGTACGGCCATTGCGACCCTTTTAGTCTGGTTAAAAGATTGGTTTAGCCAAGGTAAAATGATTTCTCGCTGGTTAGCTGGTCCTTTTAAACGCTCCAGCCTCTACCATGCAAAATTTCTAAGCCTCGTCTTTTATTTTTTCCTGAATATTTTATTCGTTTATTTTACGGTATATGTTTTTCATTTTCTCTTACAAATGATCTTACAAGAGCGGTATTCAAATGATATGCCCCTCTATCTCGTTTTCAACTTTTCTTATTTCACCAATCTTTTCACCGAATCCATCTGGGTATCGCTTGTTAATATCTTAGCCTGGCTTGCCTTGATTCCAATCACCCTTCTATTTGTACTGCTTGAACGCGCCTATTCCTGGAAATGGTCTGTCCTCTACTTGCTCATCCTAGTAGCAGGAACATATCTTACTGGAAAACTCATAGCTTTTGGTATGCTACCTACTAATCTCGAGTTTCATGCGTTTTATCCACTCAGTTTTATCCTTGTAGGAAGTATCACTTACTGGATTGGCAGTCAATATGTCGCAAAAGATCTGCATATTTAAAGGAGGTAGAAAGATGAATTATTATAAACAAATGATTAAATACTTTGCAATCATTGGCATGGGTTTAATCTTATTAGTAGGAAGTCTCTATGGTCTTAACTCGCCGATTATTGGGAAATTAACCTCAATAAAAGGAGATGAAAAACTAACCAATCTACCTGAAGAGTATGTCCGACTAAGTAGTCAAAACAGTTTCTTCTCTCTGCCAGAAGAAATGTTCCAAAATAAAAGTGGAGATTTTCAGTTGAGTCGTTCAAATCTTAGATTCAAAAGCCTTGATTTTGAGGGAAATAAAGAATTAAAAGCATTAGCTAAAGAAGCCCCCAACTTTTTCAAAGGAATAGATTCACTAGAACAAATCTATCAAGGAGATAAGCACTATTTCTGGATTGAAAGTGATTTATTTTCTAATGAAGAAAAACCCATCAAAGTTCACTTTTTAGACTTTACAAATAAAAAGGAGCTTATCAAAGATATTCCTACAATCAAAACTTCAATTAAGGACTCGAATAAAATCTATCTGCAAAATGTTCAAATCCGACAAGTTGATGGTAAATATTATCTAATGTGTCTTTACAATATCGAATCGGGAAACAGCAATAGCGACAAATTTTCCTTTAAAAACAAAATTACAATTTACCAACTTGATGAAGTCAACAAAGAAAACCAATTTAAACTCATTAATGAAGAAGACTATACTGTATATAGTGATGAGGAAACTCTAGCTAAAGATGTTTGGCTCAATAGTCCATTCTTAAGTAGTAACCTCTCTCTTGATGCTCCCTTTATTCAAACTAGCTATAATCTTGAAAATGACGAGAATGGTCCCTTCTTTCTGTTTGATTTTAAAGACCAATCATGGCAAGAAACTAAAGTAACCATTCCAAGTTCAAATAGCTTCGAAATCCTGACTGCTGACTCTAACCATATTTATATCATCGAATATCAAAAAAATAAGCCTCACTTTGGCCGCTACTCAATAAAGGAAGATAATTATATCGGTGAGATTCCGATTGAACATTTTGAATCTTTGGAAGTTGGGCTAGATATTCAAGTGATTGACTATAACAGTAAGGGGCCATCTCTTCTCTCCCTCAATGATTCTGGCAAGAAATATTATGGCTATTACGATTTAAACACCGGACAAAGCCAGTCACTCTTTAGAATCGATTTTCCTAAAGAGTATCAGAATTATTTAGATCTTTTAATTTGGAATTAAAGAATCATACGCACCCATATTGTACTTTAAAGGAGGCTGACTAATGTCACAGCCTCCTTTTATTTTAAAAAAGTTATGCCTTTATTTTTAAAAGAAAACCATTTCCTTTTTATTACTTAAAGTTACATTATAATTAGAAATTTATTTATGCTTCTTAGCTATATTCCCCATCGAATAGTCACTTTAAATTACTGGAAATATTTTAGCCATCAACTATTTAAAGAGGAAGTGAAATGAAAGAGGCTTTTACGGCTGGTGAGCATGATGACCTCGGGTGACACAACTGCTTTGCGCAAGGGAAAAAGAAAGCAGAAAACTAGAGGAAGAAATTTCAAAATTTGAGAAAATACTTCAATCAAAAAAGAGCAATTAAACAGTCAACAGAAGATGAGTTAATAGCCGATAAAAGCAAAGAATCAAAAAGTATTATTTTAATTGATAAGACAGACTTTTATAATATAGCATTCAAAGAAATTGAAATAAACGACCAATGATGACTACGGCTTAACTGTCACTTCAACAAATCATTAGACAAACAAAAAAGCAGTCTTAGTTTAACTAGGACTGCTTTTAAGATGTTAGGCATTTTAAAAACTTCGATTAAGCTTCAACAGCTACTGGGTAAACTGAAACTTTCTTAGCTTTTTTACCCTTGCGTTCGAATTTAACGATTCCATCAATTTTTGCAAATAATGTATCATCGCCACCACGGCCAACATTTTCGCCTGGATGGATTTTTGTTCCACGTTGACGGTAGATAATTGATCCACC
Source organism: Facklamia sp. P13055 (assembly GCF_050409445.1). Taxonomy (NCBI): domain Bacteria; kingdom Bacillati; phylum Bacillota; class Bacilli; order Lactobacillales; family Aerococcaceae; genus Facklamia; species Facklamia sp. P13055. Next base: position 92,672 of record NZ_JBNUPL010000005.1, on the reverse strand, counting down.
TGTTACTTCTTCACCGTCGCCAACTTTAGCGCCTAAACGCTTAGCAATGGAATCACGACCGTTCTGAGTAGAACCTCCACCTTTTTTAGTAGCGAATAGTTGTAAGTCTAATTTCAACATAGAGAGCACCTCCTATAGTATAGTTTGTTTAATCTGGATATATTCGGGATAAGCTTGTTCTGTCACTTCTAAAGCTAAAATTAAATGACGCATCAAAAGTTGCACATCATGTTTTAACTTCTTTTGTTCAATCGATGGTAGTACGAGCTTGAGATAACCACCTTCCATTTCATTAACAGTGGTTTCTACAGGCACTTGCAAGAGTTGGTAAAGAGAGTTTTCTACTGAAATAACTTGGCTAGATACTGCGGCACAGACAATATCTTGTCCATGTTCACCATAACCAGCATGTCCTGTCATTTCGATTGCTTTAACTTCTTGACCCTCTTTTGAAAGGCTGATTTGTACTTGAATCATGATTAAGCCTTAATCGCGTTAACAGTTAATTTAGTGTATGGTTGACGGTGTCCTTGCTTACGGTGAGAATCTTTACGACGTAAATATTTGAAAGTAACCACTTTCTTTTCGCGTCCTTGTTTCTCAACAGTCGCTTCTACACTTGCTCCAGCAACTAATGGTGAACCTACCTTTGTTTCACCTTCACCACCTACTAAAACGACTTCATCAAAAGTCACTTTATCGCCTTCAGCAACGTCTAGCTTCTCAACGAAGATTGTTTGTCCTTCTTCTACCTTAATTTGCTTGCCGCCTGTTTTTATAATTGCGTACATTCAAGCACCTCCTATTATTAGATTTTCGGTATAAATACCTACACTTAGACTCGCCAACTTGAGTGGCTAATGCACTTAAACTCAAGGATGAGCGGTTGCAGTTGTGGTGCTACACAAATACAACATTAGTAGGATATCAGAATTGCTTTAGACTGTCAATAATTCTAAGGAAAGATATTTTTGGTAAATTACCAAATGCGAACGCGCTCCTCTGGAGCTAGCCACATGCCGTCCCCTTCTGACGTTTCAAATGTTTCATGAAATTCATCAAGATTCTTCACTTGGACATTGGCGCGTAATTCTGCCGGTGCATGAACATCTACTTGAAGCAACATTAATTCATACTCTGGACGCGCTTTTTGACACCAAATACGGGCCCAATTGATAAAGAACTCCTTATAATCTGTTTCTCCTTCATTTTTTAAGGCATTTAATGCAGCTGTCAAACCACCTCCATCTGCAATGTTTTCAGAAACGGTTAACTTGCCATTTACTTTCCCTTGGCCAAACGGCATACCATCCCATTGATCAACCATCGCTTGAGCTTTTTGGTTAAAAGCTTCAAAGTCTTGCTCAGCCCACCAGTTATTCAAGTTACCATTTTCATCAATTTTAGCGCCATTATTATCGAAAGCATGCGAAATCTCATGAGCTATGACAGCTCCAATTCCTCCATAATTCGCCGCTCTTGATTGATCCAGACTATAGAAAGGAGCTTGTAAAATAGCGGCTGGGAAACAAATATTGTTTAAAGTGGGATTGTAATAGGCGTTCACTCTATCTGCTGGCATCAACCATTTATCTCGGTCCACCGCTTGCTTGTATTGTGAAAAATGGTCTTTTTGATAAATCCTCTTTAACGATAAACAATTTTTAAAAAGAGAGCTCTCTGCATTCACTTTTAAGTCTTTATAATATTCTGGATAATCGTTTGGAAAGCCAATTAGATAGTTAAATTTTTCTAACTTTCTAATTGCTAATTGAATGGTTTCATCACTTAACCATTGGTTCTTTTCCAATCTTTTTTTGTAAACTTCAATCATCGCTTTGACCATGCTCTCTATATCGCTACGAGCTTCGAATCCTAGATATTTTTTGCCATAATAGGTGCCTATCACTTGATCAAACAGATCCCTTACTAGGTAAAAATAAAATTTTTTCGCTTTCATCGGTTCAGGCGTTCCCGATAGAGCCAATGAAAACTCACTGCCTTTTAAACGAAAATCTTCACCTAACACTCCGGATAGGTCATTAATTGTGCTTACTATTATCCAAGATTTAAGAAGTTCAATATTATCCGACTGAACAATTTCATCTAGATGTTCAAAAAAAGAAGGTTGAGTAACAATAATTTTTTCTGGCACTTCTTTGATAATCTGCTTAATAAAAGAATCAATTGCAATTTCTTGACAATAATCTTTCACTTCAGCAATGGATCGTGCATTATAATTTTGGGTATAGTCCGCTAATTCTTCTTGTGTTTTCTGATAGCTAGCTAATTTACGATCAAATTCTATACAGTTTTTTACCCATTGTTGACTTTGGTCCTTATTATAACCAAGACTTATTAATAATTCTTCGCTTTGTTTTTGGTATATGTTCAAAAGAAATTGTCCTTTTTCATTTTCTTCATCGTAATAAGGAGTGTCTGGCAAAATTAACCTTGGGACATCCATATAAAGGCAATTTTGTTCCGCATTTTTCATGTCTGGTTCAACGGATAAGTTAATTAACGAAGGTAATTTATAGTTTAATAGTTCCACCATTTTAGCTGTAATAGCTTGATAATCTGCTTGTGAAAGGATACTATTTAAAAAGTCTTTAGCTTCTGCCAAATTGTCTTTCTCTTGATGTTCAAAATCAAGTGCTTTTTTATAAAGCTTGATAAACTCTAACATTAAAGGATCCGTAGTAGTTAGTTTGCCTTCAACTAACGCGTTGATATCCTTCAAACAAACTTCTTCAACTTTCTCGGCTAATGACATAAATCCACCTGTAGCTGGTTTGTCTGAAGGAATCACCGCTTCTTCTAGCCATTCCCCATTTACCGCTTGATATAAATCATCTTTTAATAAAGAGTGATTGATCGCCATAATAATTCCTCCTCTTTTGTTGTTTTATTCTCTTAATTATAACATTTTATTTCAAATGCGTAAAAAAACCGGGAAATAGTTCCCGATCTTCTTTTAAAAGATAATATGATCATCATAACCTAACCAACGCACAAGCAACCGATTAGGAAGATACATGAAAAAGGTTAAGGCCATATTAAAGATTAGAGTTGGTCCTAAACGCATCACAACATAGTCTTCAAAAAGAAGCCTACTTAGTCCTACTTGTTGATAGAAAAGATAAACAACGAAATCAATAATAGTTATTGAAACGATAAATAACATCATATGGATAATAGCGTTGCGTGGAAAGTGACGCCTGATTGAAAGAATAAAATATGCGATGAGAAAATAAAGAATGGCGTATAGGCCTAAAATGGTTGAATTATAAGCATCTGCTATTAACCCTATAAAGAAAGCATAGATCATAATTGAAGTATTACGTAAATAAAAGGAAAAGGTTACAATAAAATAGAGCAGTAGATGTGAAACAATGATTTGTTCATTTCCTAAAAAGGCTGTGGGAAAGATAGAGGGCAGGGCTGAATCGATTACTAAGGCAAAGAGTAAGACAAGTGGAACAATACCCACAATGTTTCTTTCTCTTTGATAGCCAAATTTAGTCGAAAAATTATTCATCTTGCTGAGCTCCTTCACGTAAGATCACTGTTACAAATCGAATATCAGTCATCTCTCCAGCCGGTTTTACTCTTACCGTTTGGAATAATCCTTGGGCATCCATTTCTGTTTGGGTAACTTCTCCAACAAAGAGCGAGGATGGTATTACCCCCCCTAAACCAGAAGTAATGACCATATCTCCCGCTTTTACTTTAGCATCTGGCAAAACTTGAGTCATGATGAATTCTTTGTCCTTCGGGTCATAGTCACTGATCACACCAATTGCAGAAGATCCATCTTTATCCGTTTGAACACGAGCCGATACCATACCGTCTTTTGATTGGTTGCTAGTTAATAAAAGAACCTTAGAAGATGAAGGATATACCTCTATAATACGTCCAATCAGACCGTTTCCAGCCATAACAGCCATATTTTCTTCCATACCCTGTTTGGAGCCTAAATTGATAATAAGGGTTTCTGTCCATTGATCAGGATTTCTTGAAATAACAGTACCATGAATACTGGTGAATTTAGAAAGAGTTTCTGACAAGTCAAGTTCTTGTCGTAATTTTTCATTTTCAGTCTCCAAATCGGCAATACGCACTTGCATTTCATAAGATTTATCAATTTTTGATTTGAGTGCTTCATTTTCTTCAAAAGTATTGACTAAATCGTCCACAGAATTCACAAACTGAACCACCATGCTTACTGGTTCAGAAAATACTCTGCCGGTCCAGGAGATTGTTTCATTAACAGCTGTTTTGACCACATTATTCGTTCCATTGAAAAGAGAATAAGCGATTAAACTGCTAATGACAATCCCACCCAGAAGAATTCCAATTAACTTCTTATTATTAAGCATATTTTGCCTTCTTTCTACTAGTAAACAATTATCTTAAACTCCGCTCAATCGCTGATGATTGACGATCCAACTCATTAAACATACGTCCTGCACCCATAGCGACACAGTCGATGGGTAAATCGGCTCTTCGTACAGAAAGACCTAATTCTTTTTCAATTCGTTCTGGTAGATGTTTAAGTAAAGACCCGCCACCAGTCAAAATAATACCTGTTTCCATGATGTCTGCAGATAATTCAGGGGGGGTTAATTCTAACACCTGTTTTATTCCTAAAATAATTTGATGAATTACTACATCAATTGCTTTTGCAACTGTCTGAGTGGATACTTTGGCTTCATTGGGCACGCCGGTTATAACATCTCTACCTTTTACAATTAAATGATCATTTTCTTCTTTAGGATCATACAAGGCTTCCCCTATCACTATTTTTAAAGTCTCTGCCGTATAATTTCCTATAATTAAATTGTGTTCTTGGCGAACTTGAGATTGAATTTCTTCATTCATATTATTACTGGCTGCACTAAGCGTTAAGGAATCTACAATCTCGCCATATGATAAAGTGGCGATATCGGTAGTACCTCCACCGATATCCACAATCATTTTTCCTCTTGCTTCTTCAATTGCTAAATTCGCTCCTAGAGCTGCTACAAAAGCCTCCTCAACAATCATTGCTCGGTTGATTCCTAATGATTTGATTGCATCAATTAGTGCCTTTCTTTCTACTTTAGAAATTTGGCTTGGCGAACTAATGACAACTTCTGGTTTTGAGAAGGAATGACGTAAGGCTTGAGTAATAAAATGGCCCAACATCATTTTGGTCATTGAGAAGTTAGCGATAACGCCCTTACGAATGGGGTAAATCATTTCATAACGGTTTGACGTTCTTCCAACTAGTTTCGATGCTTCTTTTCCATAGGCAACAACTTCTCCTGATTCTTTGTCAATTGCTACTATAGAGGGTTGGCGCAATGCAATACCCTTTCGTGCAATGTAAATGATGGTTGTTGAAGTGCCTAAGTCAATTCCAATTTGCTGTTTGCCAAAAATCCCCATGCATTCATCCGCCTTTCAAATAATAGCAATAGCTTTGTAAATTATAGCAAAAAAAAAGTTTAAAAACTAGCGAACCCTTTCTTTGCTCAACTGAATTTTAAATTTTGGAAATTTCATTTGGTTTTTAAACAACTGCTTGAGCACGATTATAGCTATCAAAAAATACCGCAAGGTTATTTAGTTCCCTTACGGTATTTTTTGATTCGATAGATTAGATTGGTCGAAAGTCTAGGCTAATTTTTCAACATTAACTGCTTGAGGTCCACGAGCGCCTTCCTCAACTTCGAATTGAACTGCTTGTCCTTCTGCTAAAGTTTTGAAGCCTTCACCTTGGATGGCTGAGAAGTGTACAAATACGTCTGAGTCACCCTCACGTTCGATAAAGCCAAAACCTTTAGATTCGTTAAACCATTTTACTGTACCTTGTTCCATTTACAAATATCCTCCTCGTGCCTAAGCACCTGTATTAATTATATTCTTGCTCTTGGTACGAAGTGGAATTCCCAAACTATGATACCCCTTACAAAAACATATCTAAATTCTAACATAGCTGGCTATTCTATTTCAATAGTTTTCAAGTATTTTATCATTTAGCATTTAAAGATAACTAAATAAAACAATCACTCGCTTCACGCAAACTCAAATAGCGATCGTTTCCAATAATCAAATGATCCAAAAGTTCAATCCCCATCATCTCCCCACACGCTATCATTCGCTTGGTAAATAGCAAATCTGCCTGTGAAGGATCTGGATTACCAGAAGGATGGTTGTGAGCAATAATTAGCCTTGCAGTTGGATATTTTACCGCTTCTTTAAAAATTTCTCTTGGGCAAGCTACCGAACTATTGACCGAACCGATAAAGATGGTTTGTTTTTTGATAATTTCATTCTTACTATTTAGAAAAAGAGCGACTAAATGTTCTTGATGAAGGTCTCCCATCTCTTTAATCAACCATTGCCCTGCTTGAGAAGTTGAAGTTAGAACGCCCTGTTTTTTAAATTGGGCATCTTGCACTCTACTCCCAAACTCAATCGCTGCTTTTATCTCAACTGCTTTAGCAGGACCAATTCCTTTAATCGATTGGAGTTCACTAAGTGAGGCAATTTTTAAAGTGTTGAGTGGTTCAAAATGACTAAGCAAACGAATGGCTAAGTTTAAGACATTTTCTTTTTTGCTTCCTGTTCTAAGGAGAATAGCCAACAATTCATGATTGGATAAATTTTTAGCACCGTATTGTCTGAGACGTTCGCGCGGCTGGTCTTGCTGGGTCATTTGACGGATACAAGAGTTATTCGATGACAAAAGAATTCCCCCTTACTGCTAGTATCAATAAATACAAGAAGTAAGGAGGAAAAGTGCTCGCTATTATTCAATAAGTTAAATCATTTGGTGAGCTAAGAGATAGGCTCTAGCTTCTGAGACAAAGTATAGAGAGCCCGTTATTAATAAGAGGGCCTGCTTATTATTTTGATTATTTAATTGATAATCATTCATCCAACTTTTCCAATCATCAACGTAATGGGCTTTATGACGATTGACAATTGATTCGGCTTGTAAAACTTCTGCAAAATCTTTTTCTTTCATAGCTTCGAAATGGTGGAAGGAAGTCAAATAAACTTTTTCGGCATGAAAATTCAACAATAAAGGAACTTGTTCTGCTTGATTTTTCTTCTTTAAACCTCCATAAATAATGGTGATCTCGAAAGCAGAAAAATTCTCATCTACCACACTTTTCAGTGCGGTCAGCCCTTCCATATTATGCGCCCCATCTAAAAAGATGTATGGATTTTCAAAAATCTTTTCTAATCGACCAATCCATTTTGTCTTTTGCAAAGCCTCTCTCGCTTTGGGCCAATCAATCGTTTGCTTTTGGTGAGCCATCCATGAAATAAATACTTGCAAAGAAACGGCCGCATTTCTCACCTGATGATCTCCCACCATATTTATTTCAAAAGCTTCTTGTGGAATTGCTTGACTGTCAGTCCAAAATTGGAATTGAGTCTTAAAAGGGCTTAACTTGTTAATATTTTTGACACCGAAAGTTTGGTCATAAGAGTGGTGGACAGCTGTGCGAGCATTTGCCCATTTATCAATAATGCTTAGAGGACTTTTTTGAATAAGTCCTGTGACAACCTCTTTTTGCGGCTTGATGATGCCCGCTTTTTCAAGAGCAACGGACTCTAAGGTGTCTCCTAACATATCCGCGTGATCCATACCAATAGAAGTAACAACGGCAATCTCTCCGTCTAAAACATTGGTACAATCCGACATGCCTCCGATTCCTGCTTCAATCAAGCAAACATCCGGTTTTTTTTCTTGAAAATATAAGCACATCATAATAGTAAATAGTTCAAAATATATTAAACGACCATAAGGAGAGTAGGCTTCCATGTAATCATTTAATTCAACCAATTGATTGGTTAAACGAATGAGCGCTTCGTCACTAATTTGTTGACCATCAAAAGTAATTCTCTCATTAAACCGCTCAATATGTGGCGAGGTGAAAGATCCTACTTTATAGCCCTGGCTCGACAGTAAATCTCTTAAATAAGCTACCGTTGATCCCTTACCATTAGTCCCGGTGATATGGATAATTGGTAAACCTTTGTGAGGATTTCCCACGTATTCCAAAGCTTGATACATTTTAGTCATATCAGGTCTTGGGATAGGATTGATTTGGTTTAACAACCAATGAGTCGCCTCATCAACATTTGTAAACGTCATTTTGATTCCTCTTTTTCTAACTATTTAGATTAATAGTTTTAATTCTTCAATTCTTTCTTGCACTGCTTTTAACCTTTGTTCATATTCAGCTAATTTAGTGCGTTCACCTTCAACTACTTGAGCAGGTGCTTTAGCAACAAATCCTTCATTCGAAAGTTTCTTCACTAGACGTTCGACTTCTTTTTCTAACTTAGTGACTTCTTGCTCCAAGCGCTTAATCTCATCCTCTATTTTGACTAATCCAGCTAATGGGATGAAAATTTGTGCAAATGAAAGTGTCTGTGTAACCATTTCTCCTTCTATTTCAGGATTAGCAGCAATTTCTAAGTGGTCTGTGTGACAGAAACGATTAATGTATGCCCGGTTACTTTCTAAACTTTCTTCAATACCCTTATCTTGAACTTTAATGATCATTTTTAAAGCTTTAGATAATGGTGTGTTCATTTCATTTCTGATTTGACGCACCGCTGTAATGACTTCAATCAATTCCTGCATTTGTTTTTCAGCAATATCGTTTTTGTATTCTTCTTTAACGGTTGGATAAGCTGCTGTAACGATTGATGCAGCTTGTGGAGCAATTTGCTGCCAAATTTCTTCAGTTACAAAGGGCATAATTGGATGTAATAGACGTAAGAATTGGTCCAAGACATAAACAAGAACTGATTTAGTGGCAAAATGATCATGTTCTTGATCTTGCAACTGTTCTTTAGTCATTTCGATATACCAGTCACAGTAATCATCCCAAATGAAATGATATAAGACCCTACCTGCTTCTCCAAATTCAAAGCGTTCAAATAAACGGCTTACTTCTTCAATTGTTGTTTGTAAACGGGAAAGAATCCACTGATCGGCAAGTGTCAAATCTTGCTTGATTTCTAAATTTTCAATGGTTAAATCACCCACATTCATTAATACATAACGTGAAGCATTCCAGATTTTATTAATAAAGTTCCAAGCTGCTCCCATCTTTTCAGTGGAGTAACGAATATCTTGTCCGGGAGTCGACCCTGTGGCTAAGAACCAGCGAAGGGAATCCACCCCATATTCATCAATAACGTCCATTGGATCAATTCCATTGCCTAGCGATTTTGACATCTTACGCCCCTGGCTATCACGGATTAATCCATGAATTAAAACATTTTGGAAAGGTCGTTTACCCGTAAACTCTAAAGATTGGAAAATCATACGCGACACCCAGAAGAAAATAATATCATAACCGGTCACTAGGGTACTGGTTGGGAAGTAGCGACGATAATCGTGACCTTCTTCTGGCCAACCCATGGTTGAAAATGGCCACAAGGCAGATGAGAACCATGTATCTAAAACATCCGGATCTCTTAACCAATTTTCTTCATCACTGGGGGCTTGTTCGCCAACATAAACTTCACCTGTTTCTTTATGGTACCAGGCTGGAATTTGATGTCCCCACCAAAGTTGACGTGAGATCACCCAATCATGAACATTGTCCATCCAAGTTTGGAAAGTTTGATTAAAGCGTGGTGGGTAAAATTCAACTGCTTGATCGGTTGCTTGATTAGCCAAAGCTTGCTGGGCTAAAGGTTTCATCTTGACAAACCACTGAGTAGATAGATAAGGCTCTACGACCGCCCCAGAACGCTCAGAATGGCCCACTGAATGCGTATGTTCTTCAATCTTAACTAAGTAGCCTTGCTCTTTTAAATCTTTTACAATTTGCTTGCGTGCATCGAAGCGATCCATGCCTGCATATTTTCCACCTAATTCGTTAATAGTGCCATCTTTTTTCATCACATTCATTCGTGGTAGATGATGACGGTTACCGACTTCAAAGTCATTCGGGTCATGAGCTGGGGTAATCTTCACTACACCTGTACCAAATTCTCGATCCACATACTCATCTGCTACGACAGGAATTTCACGATTCATTAATGGTAAGAGTACTTTTTTACCGATCAAATGTTGATAACGCTCATCAGCAGGGTGTACAGCAATCGCTGTGTCGCCTAAAAGTGTTTCAGGACGGGTGGTGGCAATTTGAACCACTTCATCACTACCAACCATTGGATAATTAACATGATAAAAAGCACCTGGTACATCTTTATGGATCACTTCAATATCGGATAGAGCCGTTTGGGCTTTTGGATCCCAGTTAATAATATATTCTCCCCGATAGATAAGTCCTTTTTCATAAAGTTTAACAAAGACTTTATTAACTGCTTTGTTTAAACCGTCATCCAGCGTAAAACGTTCACGCGCATAATCGACTGAAATACCCATTTTCCCCCATTGCTGGCGGATAATGGTTGCATATTCTTCCTTCCAAGACCAAGTTTTTTCTAGGAATTTCTCCCGCCCTAAATCATGACGACTTAAGTTTTCATCTTCTGCTAAACGCTCTTCCACTTTAGCTTGAGTCGCAATTCCAGCATGGTCCATACCAGGTAACCATAAAGTATCATAGCCTTGCATTCTTTTAGAACGGATAATCATATCCTGCAAAGTCACATCCCAAGCGTGACCTAAATGTAATTTACCCGTTACGTTAGGGGGTGGAATTACAATTGAATATGGCTCTGCTTTAGAATCTCCTGAAGGCTTAAATACACCTTGTTCTATCCATTTTTGATATTTACCTGCTTCAACCGTCTGAGGTTGGTACTTACTTGGCATTTGCTTCGTATTTTCTACCATCGTTACACCTTCCTTAATTCATTTTCATAAAAAAAATCCTATGCTTTGCATAGGACGTCAATTACGTGGTACCACCTAAATTTAATCAAGTAAAAAAGTTACTTAATCACTCTTTCTTGTTAACGGAGCAGACTCCGTAAGACACTATTGTTGATTTCTCATGTCTTATGACTCCAAGCTACCTTCATTCATCGAGAAACTTTCAGCGCAAGGTTTCCTCTCTGGATGGTGATGAATTACTCTTCTCTTCTTAGTCAAATTAAAATTTAAGTTGGACTTATTTTATCATTCTTTACAGCTTTGAACAAGGCCTTCGCCATTTAATCATTATTTGCTAAATAATCTTTCACTAACTGAAAAACTGCCTCAATTTTATCTTCAAAAATCAAAGCATTGGGCTTGCTAATTAGAATTGGTGTCTGATTAATGATTACTTGAGAATCTCCTCTAAAATAATGAATAAATGAAGCGGCCGGATAAACATTTAAGGAAGTTCCTGCGATAATCATGAGGTCTGCTTGACTAATGGCTTGGATTGATTGATTAATGGTCTCTTCATTCAAGCTTTCTTCATATAACACCACGTCCGGCTTAATAATCGCTTGATCTTTAGGACAGCGTGGAATGCCCTGAGCATCTTTTTCTAATTGATCCAGAGCATAGTAGCTACCACATTGCGTACAAAAATTATTTAAAACAGACCCATGAAGTTCTAAGACTCGACTTGAACCAGCCTTTTGATGGAGGCCATCGATATTTTGGGTGACAACTGTCACTTCTTTTCCTTTGTTTTCTAATTCTTTTAGAAAAAAATGAGCCAAATTGGGTTGTATTTCTGGATAGACTAAATGCTCAAAATAGTATTCAAAAAAGATTTGAGGATGTTGTTTATAGAAGGAATGCGAGATTATTTCTTCCGCTGAGTATTGGTAATTGGTTTCTTGCATAAACAAACCATCTGCAGAACGAAAATCTGGAATACCAGATGCGGTTGAAACACCGGCTCCACCAAAAAAGACAATCTTGCGACTTTTCTGAATGATTTGAGCAAATTCTTTGATCTGATTTTCGATCATTATTTTCAATCTCCTTTAAATTTTAAAAAAGAACCGTCAACAACCACTTACATCAGTCGTTAGACAGCTCTTTTTAATATCTTATAAATTATAAACTAGCGATTACTTCAATTTCTACTAACACATTCTTAGGTAAGGTCTTAACAGCCACTGCTGAACGAGCTGGTTTGGATGTGAAATATTCAGCATAAATTTCATTAAAAACGGCGAAATCACCCATATCTGCCAAGAAACATGTGGTTTTTACAACATTTTCTGCAGAGTATCCTGCTGCATTTAGTAGAGCATCGATATTAGCAATTACTTGCTTTGTTTGATTTGTTATTTCTTTTGCTTCTATTTCACCTGAGGCTGGATTGATTGGGATTTGACCTGAACAGAAAAGTAGCTCTCCTACTTGTTTTGCTTGAGAGTATGGTCCAATTGCTGCTGGGGCTTTTTTTGTATTGATTGTTTTAATTTCTGTCATAATTACTCCTCTTTCTTAATGAATTCTTGCGACAACAACTTATAATAAATCATTGAAGGCTGTAGCCGCTTCGCTTTGATAACTAGCAGTGATTTCACTTGTCTTGATATTTTCCAAGGCTTCTTTCACTAGTTGGTCAATTGGTAAGAGCGCCTCATACTCTTTAACAGTATGAAGTCTAGGCTTAGTCCAAGGTGACTTTGGTGCAAAGACCGTACAGCAATCTTCATAGGGCTCATTAGAAATATCGTAAGTTCCAATGGTTTCAGCCATTGCTATTATATCATTTTTATCAACTGCAATTAAAGGTCTTAATATTAAAGAATGGGTCACTTCATTAATCACTTGCATCGATTGTAAAGTTTGTGAGGCAACTTGACCTAGCGACTCCCCATTAACAATTGCTCGGGCTTTATGCTCTTTTAACAAAGCATCCATTAGGCGTAACATGATCCGACGCATAATAGTCATGGATAAATTGTCGGGAACATGTTCTCGAATCGCCAACTGAATATGAGCAAAAGGAACCTCGTGAAAAGTAATCGCAGTGGCGTACTGAGCGAGAACTGCTGTTAATCGTTTAGCTTTTTCAAGCGCTTGTAAAGAAGTATAAGGTGGACTGGCAAAATGAACCATTTCCAACTTCATTCCCCTTTTTATCATTTGATAACCAGCAATCGGTGAATCAAAACCACCCGAAAGCATTAATAAGCCTTTCCCACTTGAACCATAAGGTAAGCCACCCATACCTGGATAATTTTTTAAACTAAGATAGGCTATATCTTGATGGATGGATATGACCACTTTGTGTTTAGCTTTTCTCAGATCAACCGTTAATTCCGGATGGGCTTGCAGAATGATGCTCCCTATTTCTCTTTGAATGGCAATACTATCATGCTCAAAGTTCTTATCCGATCGCTTAGCAATTACTTTAAAGCTATCTCCCGGTTGAGCATTTAACTCAGCAAAAAGTTCAAGGGCTTTTTTTCCAATTTCTTGAAGATCCTTTTCAACAGGAAAAACAGGTTCAAACCTTTGAATTCCTGGAATTGTTTTAATGATTTCAATCAGTTCATCGTAAGCTGTTTCGTGCCAATAAAGATGCATGAAATCATGATGTGCATGAATTTTAATTTTCTCTAAATGTTTGGTTTTATAGCGTATATGCTCAGCAATTTTATTTTGAAACATTTTACGGTTACGCCCTTTTGTTGAGAGCTCCCCATAGTGAATTAACATCTCTTTCAATCTTTTAGGCTCCTTTCAAATCTTGCTTAAACTTTGTTGAAATCTCATGGATTGGTTTAATTAATTGATCTACTTCTGCTTGGCTGGTTGTCTGCGATAAAGAAATTCTTATTGAAGAATTAGCTAAATTGTTATCAATGCCCATCGCTTTAAGGGTATGATGGTCATTTTTCTTACGACTTGAGCAAGCAGAAGTTGTCGAAATCATGATATCAGCATTGGAAAAAGCTTGAAGTAATACCTCGCCTGGCACATCTGGAAAGGCCGCACAGATAATATGTGGACTCACTTGCTCCTGGCTACCACCAAAGACTTGCCAATTCATTTTTTTAAGTGCTTGAGTTATTTGAGTGCGATAATGATTTATGTGTTTGATACTTTCTGCTTGGTTTTCCCAAGCTAATCTTAAAGCTTTGGCCGTTGCTACAATCGCTGGTAGGTTTTCAGTAGAAGAGCGCATACCAAACTCTTGACCGCCTCCAAATAATAAAGGTGCTTTCGTAACACGTTGGCGAATGGCTAAGAGTCCCACCCCTCTTACCGAGTGAAATTTATGGCTAGAAAGAGTTAATAAATCAATTCTACTATGATGCATAGCTTTCATCCTACAAGTTATGGCTTGAACAGCGTCAACATGCCAAAGGATTTGTGGATAGTTTTCTAATTTTTGTGCCAATGGTTCAACTGGTAAAAAAGATCCTACCTCATTATTGACTAACATAGTAGAAACAAGTAATACTTGATCACTCAGTAGATTTTCAAAGCTGTTTAAATCCAATTGACCATTATGATCCACCGGTGCTAGGATTACTTCAAAGCCTCTTGTTTTTAAGTGGTCAATTTGCGAGCGAATAGAAGGGTGCTCAATAGCTGATAGGATAATTTGTCGCCTATTAGGATGAAGCTTAGCGTGAGCTGATAATAGACTTTGAAGTGTCCAATTGTTAGATTCAGTCCCTGATGAGGTACAAAAGATTTCATTGCTTTTAAAAAGTAATAAGTCTGCAATTTGTTGCCGAGCATTATTCAACAGACTATTGGCCTCTTGACCTAATTTGTGGGCACTTGAAGGGTTAGCAAAATATTTTTGAGCTACTTGATTGTAGGTGTCTAAAACAGTAGCACGAGCTGGAGTGGTTGCGGCATGATCAAAATATAACATCTGTAATCCTTTCTTACTTCTATTTAGTAACGACAATTGACTCAAGAAAAAACCGAACAGATCCCAAAACCAAGGAATCTATTCGGACTTTACTTTTAATAAAATCGGATTTGTTTTTCTTGATGATACATCCTTCGAACTTGCGTCGGTGCATCTGGATCGACTTGACGAAGGACTTTTTCAATGGTTGCCAAAGCTTCACGGTAACGGAATTCTTGGTGGAAGTAGTATTGCGCTTCTTTAATTGCTTGGTCTACCTCTGGGTAATCGTAGCGAAAACGATTGGAATGTTGAATCATATATTCGGTGAGCATGGCTGAATCGATGGTTTCTTCAGTCATTGCCTCCAATTCATCTAAACCTTGTTCTAAATTACCTTCCATCTCATCAATTTGATTCATATCCACTCGGACACGATTGAGTTGTTGAGAGAGGTTCTCAATATGATCAGTTACCTTATAAAACAATTCATAATAGCTATCATGTAAGCCAGGCAAATGGTTTTTTTCTAACTTACGCTTCATATTTCTAAGGTCTAATTCATATAAATCAAGATTTGATTTAGCTTCTTTCTCTCGACTGGTTAAGCCAGCTATCGATTTTACTAACTGATTTTGTTCATCTGCTATTTCTTCAATAGAACGCTCGATTTTACGCATTTTGCTTTCTATTTGAGTAAATACGGCATGATTTTGTTCAATATCAACTTCCATATCTTTGAATTTTTGATACTCTAAGCGAATTCTTTCGGTTAAGTCATTGACTTGGTCTAATTCATTATTATGTAAGATGTAAGATTGAGAGATCCGATCGACTTCTATTCCTGCATAACGATTGTTTTCAGTTACTGCTTCAATTCGTCCCTTCAATTGATGAAGGTGACTATTCACATATTCTTTAGCCATAATTTCTGATTCTAACTGATCGTATAAGGAATTAATTTCACGCTCTGCTTTGTCCATTAAGGTTTTAGCGTCAGCTAAATCAGCATTTTTAATCTCGTTTTTGGCTTGGTTTAACTGCTCTTGAATTTTATCAATTTCTTCTAAAACATTAATATTATCAAAGTTAAAGCGACTAGCCACCATTTTTTCGTAGCCATCTCTAATATCTTCAAGTGAATCTTCATATTCACTTTGAATCTTATCGTACATACTTGGAATCTTTTGTAAGATTTCTTCAAATGACGATAAGTCAGCCTCTAAGTTATCTAGCATATCTTGAGCATCTAGATGATCACCGTTAGCAGTTAGTTCATTATATTTAGTGAAGTTCAACTCTAAATATTGAAGGTTTTTTTCAAGCGTTTCAATCGCTGGCCCATAATCAAAAGAATGATTCATGACACTTTTGCGAGCAGTTTGATAACGTTCAAGTAAGGCTTCATAACGTTCTTGATTTTCATCCTCTGTTGCCAATAATTCTGTTAATTCCTGGTGCAATTGATGAACTTGAATTTCTGTTTCATCAAGAATTTCACGTGCTTGATTTAGTGCGTTTTTTGCTCTCACTAGATTCATTTGTTCTACAAATTGTTCAGAACCTACCAAAGCGGCTTCTATTTCAGTAAATTGAAAGTTGGTAATGGTTTGCCAAGTAGCCACTAAACTTTCATATTTTCTTTTTGTTTGACCAGATAGATTCATATTCTTCAAAGTAAAGAGCTGGTCAGCAACAGAAATAGACATCATTTCATCTTTACGTTGTTCCAAATCTTTAATTTCTTTCTTTCTCTGTGTACGGAAATAATAAATTAATCCATAGATTAAGAGTATTGCTACAATGATCAAGAACAGGATGTCCGTGAATTTAATACTCATTCCTTTTCGCTCCTCTACTTATTTCTAATCCCCTGCCTATTGGCCTTTTGCATAAATAATCACCATACATTATAACATTTGAAGGCTTTCTTTTAAAGGCATTGTTCAATAAAAAACTTCCTTAGGCTCTAATGGAAAAAAATAAGATTGGGAAAGCTCCCAATCTTATGTAACAATCTCTTTAAGATTTAGCCTAATTTATTGTAGTATTCTACGACTAGGGCTTCATCAATTTCAGCATTTAATTCGCTACGTAATGGTAAACGAACTAAGCTACCTTCTAATTTATCAGCATCAAAGTTCACAAACTCTAAACGAGTAACTGTTGTTTCTAATGCTTCCTTGATAATAGCTAAATTACGTGAGCGTTCACGAACACTAATTACTTGTCCTGGTTCAACAATATATGACGGGATATCTACACGCTTGCCATCAACAGTAATATGGCCGTGGTTTACTAGTTGACGTGCTTGACGACGAGTAGTAGCTAAACCTAATCGATAAACTAAGTTATCTAAACGACGCTCTAACATAACCATGAAGTTTTCACCATGTTTACCTTCGGAGATTTTGCCAGCGCGATTAAATAAAGTGCGGAATTGGCGTTCATTTAATCCATACATAAAGCGTAATTTTTGCTTTTCATTTTTTTGTAAAGCATATTCTGATAATTTTTTACGTTGATTACCGTGTTGTCCTGGTGGGAACGGACGTTTTGATAACTCCTTACCAGTTTCAGTTAATGAAATTCCTAAACGACGAGATTGTTTCCATGAGGGTCCTGTATAACGTGACATTAAAATTCCTCCATAAAATATGTATTGGAGTAAAATAAGTGGTTAGAAAATCGAATGCGTGCAGTTAGTTTTTCACCTTGTGCAGCCGTGGTTACTCATTAACGTTGACGTTACTAACTGTTGACGCGCTTTCTTTTTCTATGCTGCATTATTTTACACTCTTTTTATTATACCGATTAATAAAAGATTAGCAAGTTTTTTTAATCAATTTTACTCAGTAAATCAATTACCATCTCAGCTGATTTGCGTCCGGCCAATAAAATAAATTCATCAAAACTTATTCCAGCTTCTTCATCTGCTTTATCGGAGATTGAACGAATGATAATAAATGGTGTTTTTAGAATATAAGCAGCTTGTGCGATAGCCGCTGATTCCATCTCAACTGCTTTTACGTTAGGAAAAACTTGACGAATATTGTTTACTTGTTGACTGTCACTAATGAATTGATCTCCTGAAGCAATCAGTCCTCTAATTGCGGTTTGTCCTTTCTCTTTAGCCAATCGATAGGCCAATTGACTGGTATCTTCATCTGGTTGATATATTGTCGGCATGCCAGCCATTTGACCTTGGTCGTATCCAAAGACTAAAAGATTTACATCGTGGTGGATTAAACCATCAGCAATCACCAAGTCACCCACTGATAAGTCTGGTGACAGACCTCCGGCACTTCCAGTGTTTATAATTAAATCCACCTCAAAATGATCAACCATTAAAACAGTTGAAAGGCTAGCATTAACTTTTCCAATTCCTGATTGAACTAGGACAACTTCTTTACCACTCAATCTTCCTTGATAAAACTCAAAGCCATAGTAATTATGAACTTCTAAATTTGATAGTTCATTTTTTAAGAGACGAATTTCTTCTTCCATTGCACCAATAATTCCAATTTTTTTCATCTAACCACCCCTCCTATGCCAAAAAAGCGATTAACAAAACTAAGACTAATAGAACACCTACTATGATAATGCCATTATTTAAAAAACGGTCAATTTTAGCTGAATATTTAGCTCTTTTTCTAATAGAACTAATATCTTCCCCCATTGATTGATGGTGATAATCCTCGAGTGAACTTGCTTGGTCTTTATCAACTAATTGCTCATTAAAAGCTTTGTATACTCCATCTCCTTCTGCATCCATCTCATTAGTCATGTCAAAGTCATTCTGACTATCAAATTGTGAAGTCACTTCCTCATAATAATTTGGATAAGGTTGTGAATCATCCATGGCTTCTGCCCGATTAATAAATTCATGGTAGAGCTCACTATCTTCTGAATAGATCGACCGATCAAAGCAATCCACTTGGTTGTTTGAAGAAGGCTGATGATTTAAACGATCATTTCCTTCTTGCTCATAATTTAAATAAGCTTGATAATCGTCGTGTTTTTTCTTTTTGCTTGAAAATAGTCCCATAACTAAACCTCCAAACTATTTAACCAAATGCTTAAAGCATATAAAGTTTTTAAATCAATGATTTCACCATTCTTAATCATTTCCCTCACTTGTTGGGCCGTAAATAAGTAATGCGAAACTTCTTCGTTTTCATCTTGATCTAGCTTTTCTTTTGCCTCTTCAATGGATTTAGCAAAGAAAAGGTATATGGCCTCATCAATATAACCCGGTGAAATATAAAATTTAGAATTAAATATCCACTCTGCTGAAGCGTAACCCGTTTCTTCATTTAACTCACGTTTGGCGGCTATAAGAGGCTCTTCGAGTTGACCTTCTACTTGATCGATAATTCCAGCTGGAATTTCGTAAATTTCATCAGCAATAGCCGGACGATACTGTTTAACCAGGACAACTTCATTATTTTTTGTTTCAGCTAATATACCCACTGCTGGCAGGTGATGAATCAACTCACGTTTTGCCGTTTGACCGTTGGGTAGACGTACTTCATTTTGATAGAGTTGTAAAATGGCCCCATCGTAGATTTGGTTAACAGATAGTGTTTCATTATTTTTGATAAATGAAATTGTCTCTACCTTATCTTTCATAATTTTCACCTCTTAAAACTATTTCCTTAG
Organism: Facklamia sp. P13055; assembly: GCF_050409445.1. Taxonomy (NCBI): domain Bacteria; kingdom Bacillati; phylum Bacillota; class Bacilli; order Lactobacillales; family Aerococcaceae; genus Facklamia; species Facklamia sp. P13055. The sequence goes on along the minus strand of NZ_JBNUPL010000005.1, from coordinate 73,248 downwards.
CTATTAATTCCTACTCAGTTTAGCGACTACTATTCTTTCTTTCAAGTCTTTTCAATGGTTAAGTTTAAGAATAGGCCTCAAGTCCGATAAGACTTTTTTCTAGTTATGGTATTCTAAAATTAAGAAAAGGGAGGTTGCAATCATGTTAGCTTTAATCAATATAATTTTTATATTCTTATTAGCAGGCCCTCTGCTAAATATTGTTCGCAAATTCAATCATTTTGTTAAAAAAGGAAATCATTTATCCGATATTTGGACGGTTACTTTGAAGAAAAATATCCTTGCCTTACTTTCTTTAATTGTGATGGAGCATGTTTTAACATTCATTTTTTATAATAGCTACTATATAATGGCCCTCGTCTATTCCACTTTAGCTATTGTTGCCGGATGGCTTCTCTTAGCCTTTCTCTTTTACTTTATTCGTAAAATAAATTCTGCGGCATGGATTTGGTTTTTCTATTATGTTGGTCAAGTCCTTACCTTATTAGTGGGTCTGGCTATTGCTAGTAGTCAATCCCAATCTTATGGTTATATTGGTTTAGAGAGTTATTTTACTGCTTCTGCCATTAGCTTATATTATCTAAGCATTGCTATTCTATTTTGTTCAGCTGGGGTTGCTTTTTTAGCGCTTATAACAAAACCGAATACATTTAAAACCCACAGGAAGTCATTTTTCCATCCTACTCACAAAAAGCCTAGTCGCAACATGCTAGAGCATTATCAAGCAGCAGGCTTAAGTAAACAAGAAATTGAAGCTTTCAGAAGTCAAATGGCTGATTCGCGTAAACAGATTATTAATATTGAAGCCAACTTTCAAAAAACGGCTAAAATGCGCGCCATTGAAATCCGACACAATATCGTCAAAGTTTCAAAGAATTACTTTAAAGATATCGTTGAAGAGCCCAATCGTCGACTGGATGCTTCTGATTTCCTCATCAATTATCTTCCACAGTTAGACGATCTATTAGAAAAATATAATGAAATTAATTCACATGTGGCAAAAAATAAGCAAAGCTATTTAATTTTAGAAAAAAGTGCCCAAACAATCGATCAGTTGAGTCAAGAAATTGTTGAGGATTATTTGAAATTTCACTCCGAAACCTATCAAGAATTGGAAGATGGCTTGAAACTAGCCGACCGAATGTTACATAATGAATCTAATAATCAAACAAATCGATTCAGCCAAAATTCAAAAAAATCTAAAATGGATAATTTTGATATGGATGACCCTTTTGAAGAGCTTAAAGAACTAGATAATGAAGGAGAATAAAGCGATGAATGAACTAAACTCAAATAATCAGGATTTAACTCAAACCACTTCTTTTGATGAAATTGATGATCTTCTGACGGATCCCTTTGACCAAGAAGAAGATCGGATTGAACCCATTCAATCTTTGCAAAGCGAATTATCAAAAGCTTCAATTCTTTCACAGAAAAAAGTTACCAATGAGAAAACAATTGACCGCTTGAGTAAAAATCGTCAAGCTCAAGCACGTAAACTCGCCCAGCAGATTGACGAGAAAAACCTTTCTGCTGTTATCACCTATGGGGCTAAAGCACAAAAGCGTTTGTCAGAATTCTCCCATTCAATGCTACATAATGTCCAACTTAAAGATACGGGTGAAGTCGGTGATGTTTTAACGGATTTAATGACTACCTTACAACAGTCGAATCCTAAGGAGTTAACCAGTCGACCTAATCTTTTTCAAAAAGTTTTTGGCCAAGTCCGTACCTCCATCTCTGATACCCAAATGAAATATCAAAAAATCGGTAATCAATTAGACAAAGTCGTTATTCGTTTAGAAAGAGAAAAAAACGAATTACTCAATGACAATATGATGTTAGAAACACTCTATCAAAAGAACAAAGACTACTTTGAGGCTTTAAATGTCTATATTGCAGCGGGTGAAGTTAAAATTGAAGAATTACAATCCAAAACGATTCCTCAAGCTATTAAAAAAGCTCAAGAAAGCAATAGCCAAATGGATGTGCAGGAAGTCCATGACCTTAACCAATTTTTAGATCGTTTAGACAAACGCACCCATGATCTAAGACTTACCCGTCAAATGACTATCCAGCAAGCTCCACAAATTCGGATGATTCAAAATACTAACCAAGCCTTGGCTGAAAAAATTCAAGCCTCTGTTCATACCTCTATTCCTCTTTGGGAAAATCAAATTACCATTGCCCTTGCACTTTTGAGACAGCAAGACGCTGCCACTTCTCAAAGAATGGTCTCAGAAACAACCAATGATTTGTTACGTCGCAATTCCGCTATGCTGAAACAATCGGCCATTGATACAGCTAGAGAAACTGAAAGAGGTATTATCGATATCGAAACCTTACAAAAAACGCAGGCTGATTTGATCGAAACGATTGAAACAACATTACAAATTCAAGCTGAAGGACGACAACAAAGACAAGCCGCTCAAATAGAATTAGAATCAATGGAAAGTCAACTGCAAGAACGGTTATTAGCTATTTCAAATGAACAAAAACAACAAGCTATGAATCCTAAAACGTCACAAGATAATTATTTTGATGATTTTTAATTTTTACTTTAAACACTCTTTAGGAGTATTAAAAGAAACTAGGTAAAAAGTCCTAAATACGACAAAAACAGTGGCGAATCTCATATCAATTCGCCACTGTTTTTTAGGGCTTTGGCCCTGTCTTTTTTTATAAAGTTATTCCTTATTCTCAAAATATTCAGGATAGTCCGCTTTCACAATTTCATGGCAGCGATGACAAAGTTCTTCTGCTCCTTCAATTGTGCCGACTTCTGGTCTTACTGCACGACAACGATCACAAACATCTCCTTTTGCAAAATCAACTTTCACGGCATAATCTTCAAACGAATGTGCATCTTGTGGTGCTTGATTAATGGATTGAACGTTTAATTGTGATACAGTAAATAATTGTGCAGGCTGATCACTTAGTAAATCGAAGGCTTTTTGATCTTCTTCATTAATATATAGTGAAACGGCTGCCTCAAAGGATTTCTTAATTGCCTGTTCTGGCTGATTCTTAGCTTCTTCGAGAGCCTTGTTTACTCCTGTTTGTAATTTAAAAAAGACATCCCATTTAGCAACAATCTCTCTAGCTTGCTCAAGCTGTTCTGCCTTAGGCATTTCAGCTAATTGAATAAAACCATCTACCGCTGGTAAATCTTTCCATGCTTCTTCAGCTGTATGTACAATTAATGGTGTCAATAAAATTAACATATCATGAACTATTTGATAAATCACTGTTTGCATAGAACGACGCGCATGGCTATCTTTAGCTTCAATATATACAATATCTTTAGCCACATTTAAATAGAAAGCTGAAAGATCAGAAGAAATAAAGTTCATAGTGCGCTTATAAAGTTCTGGGAACCTATACTTGTCATAAGCTTCTAAGATATCCGCTTTAAACAAGTTAAAGTTAGCATTCATATATTGATCGAGATTGGTGAGTTCTTCCTTAGGAACGGCATTTTCAGCTGGATGATAATCATTCACAAGACCTAACATAAAACGAAGCGTGTTACGAATCTTACGATAGGATTCAGAGACTTGTTTGAGGATTTCATTAGAGACACGTACATCAGCTTCATAGTCCACAGAAGCGACCCACAAACGAATAATATCTGCTCCTAAATCATTCATTACTTCAACTGGATCAATAACATTTCCTAAAGACTTAGACATCTTTTGACCCTTACCGTCATTTACAAAACCTTGTGAAAGAACCGCCTTGTACGGTGGAAAACCATTGACAGCCACAGAGGTAGTGAACGATGAGTTAAACCAACCACGATATTGGTCAGAACCTTCAAGGTATAAATCAGCTGGGAAGTTTAAATCTTCTCGCGCTTGTAAAACGCCAGCATACGATGTACCCGAATCGAACCATACATCCATAATATCCATTTCTTTTGTAAATTGACCATTTGGCGAAGCAGGATGTTGGAAGCCTTCTGGTAAAAGGTCTTTTGCCTCCCACTCAAACCAAATGTTCGTTCCATGTTCTTCTACTAAATCGGCTACATGATTGACAATATCTAATTCTAAAATAGCTTCTCCGTTTTCTGCGTAGAAAATTGGTAAAGGCACTCCCCAAACACGTTGACGAGAAATTACCCAGTCGCCACGGTCACGAATCATATTATAAATACGACGTTTACCCGATGGATGGTGCCAAGTGACTGCATTTTCAACATTATCAAGCAGTTCTTCACGGAATTTATCAATCGAAGCAAACCATTGAGGCGTTGCACGGTAGATAACCGGCTTTTTAGTTCGCCAATCGTGCGGATAAGAGTGAACAAATTCTGAATAATGCAAGAGGCTACCATTTTCTTTTAAGGTCTTAACAATTTGCTTTTGACCTTTCAGATAAAAGACACCTTCCAAACCAGGCGCTTCTTTTGTAAAATGTCCTCTGCCATCTACTGGCGACAAAATATCCAAACCGTACTCTAAACCAATCCAATAGTCATCTTCACCGTGACCAGGAGCCGTATGAACTAATCCCGTACCTGTTTCTAAAGTAACATGATCGCCTACCATTAGTAAGGATTCACGGTCATAGAATGGGTGTTGAGCAGTCAAACGGTCAAAATCTTGCCCCTTATAATGTGCTTCGACTGGATAATTTTCCCATTCAAGCGTCGATGCTACTACTTCTAATAAATCTTCAGCGACAATAAAGTGACGGCCGCCAACTGCGACTTGCACATAATTAGCCTGTCCTAAAACAGAAATCCCTAGGTTAGCAGGTAATGTCCAGGGTGTAGTCGTCCAAATAATAAATTCTGCTTCTTGAGGAAGGATGCCACCACCGTCTTTCACTTTGAAAGCTACATAAATTGAAGGTGAGCTTACGTCTTGATATTCAACTTCAGCTTCAGCTAATGAAGATTCTGACGACCAGGACCAGTATACCGGCTTCGCACCTTTATAGATATAGCCTTTATCAGCCATTTGTCCAAAAATACGTAATTGCTGTGCTTCATATTTAGGTTGCAAAGTTAAGTATGGGTTTTCCCAATCTCCATTAACTCCCAAGCGCATAAAGCTTTCTTTTTGACCTTCAACTTGTTTTAAAGCATAGGCTTCGCAAAGTTTACGAAATTCTGCTGTTGAGTGTTCTTTACGGTTCACACCTTCATTCTTCTGTAAGGCTGACTCAATTGGTAAACCATGAGTATCCCAACCAGGGACATATGGAGAATAATGGCCTGTCATTGAACGAAAACGTGTAATAAAGTCTTTTGAAACTTTATTGAAAGCATGTCCCATATGTACGCGACCATTGGCATATGGCGGACCATCGTGTAGAATCCATGGTTCTGAATCCATATTTTTTTCTAACATTTTGTGATAAACATCAGCTTCTTGCCATTCCTTTTGTAAGCTTACCTCTTTAACAGGAAGATTCGCTCGCATATCAAAGGATGTTTTTCCAAGGTGCAAAGTATCTTTTAATTTCATTAGTTTTCTCCTCTCTATAAAAAAAGCCCCTTCCTAAGAAGGGACGTCAAATACGCGGTACCACCCAATTTAATAGTTAAACTATTCACTCTTCATGATAACGCTTTTGAAGCGGATCTAGCTAGTCAACTTTGACTCACTAGTCATTGAATAGAATGATAAAGAAAGATACAGGGACTCTTGAGCTTGCACCATCCTCAAGTCGCTAATGTATTATATCCATCTTCTTATTTCTATCTCAGCTTTTACCAATAATTTTCTTAATTATATTAGTCTTCTGTTGGAAGGTCAATACGAATTGTTTCACCATGTAAGGCTTCATCAGATTTTTCTGCTTCATCAGAGTCTCTTTCTGATGAATGATTTCGTTCAAAAGCCTCTAATTCTTCACGACTTAAAGGCATAGTTTTCATAGACTCAGAAGAATCTTCATCTTTTTCATCCACATGAATTTCCCTTAAGTCATTCAAATCAAAAACTTGCGTCATAGATAAATCTTCATTTTCTTCACTATCTATGGCTTCAAGCTTAGCATTTTGTTCTAAATCTTCCAGACGATTACTCGTTACTGATCTTTGTTCACGTGTCTGAGCAGGTGTTAAAGCTGTACCATCAAACAAATCTTCAAATGAAGTGTTATTTACAATGGATAATTGATTTTCAATTAAACGACGTAATTCTTGACGATATTTTTTCGTTACACTTCTCAACCTCTCTGCCTCTTCAAAAATTTCATTTGATTGCGCATTCGCTTCATCAATTACTCGTCCTGCTTCACTTTCAGCTTCATAGAGAATTAATTCTGCTTCCTTACGAGCATTTTGTTTTAGACGTTCTGCTGCTTCTTGTGCAATAATAATTGAAGAATTTAAAGATTCTTGTAATTGTGAAAAATAGTCAATTTTATCTTTAGCTTCTGCTAAATCACGCGTTAAATTGTGATTTTCTTCTAGTTTTTTCTCTAACTCTACGCGCACAATATCTAAAAAATCATTTACTTGTTCTGGATCATAGCCACGGAACTTATTATTAAATTCTTTTTCTAAAATATCATTTGGTGTAATTGTCATAAAGATCCTTCCTTTTTTATAAATTTTACGATACTTTTAACAAATCAATGGATAGTCTAAAATTATCTTTTTTCGTTTTACCATCTACTGACTGAATACGAAAGCGCCCAAAATGCCTGAGTGAAACAATATCAGAAATACCAACCAAAGTATCACTTCGATCTATCTCAGTAAAATTAATTTTAACTTGTCCTGCTTTAACTGCATCCTTGGCTCTTTGGCGCGAAATATTATATACCTTAGATATTAAACTATCTAATCTCAGAGAAGATACAATGACTGTTGCTTCTTCCCATTCATCAATCGATTGCAAAAGGTTCCCTCGTTTTATGGGGTTCAAATGGACTCCTACATTGGCTATCTTTTTTACTTCATCCATTAAATAAGTTTGCATTTTTAAATCAACTACTAGCTGCCATGCCTGACTATCAGTGATAATATCTCCTATCCTTCCCCGCTCAATCCCTGTTGAGAGAATGGTTCCAAGTATTTTACCATGAGACAGTTCAGCAAATTTAATAGGGTAAGTAATTTCTAAGAATCCTAATTCTAAATCTGCTAAATCCAATAGATAGTAGTTAGGATAGATTAAGGCTCTCTTACGCTCACTATCTTCATATCCTCCATCTAAATGATAATTCATCTCATCACGGCCGTTAACAATGTTTTTTAGAATAGTTGCTTCTCTCGGCGTTAAAAAAGATGTTAAGACGGGAGTATAAAGACGGTCAACTTGATCGATCCAATCATAAACTTGGTCTACAAAAGGAATTTCTTCCTTACGATAATGCTGATAAATAGACTCTTTCATTTACTAGCCTAAAATGGTAATAATCAGCCAAATGACGCCCTGCTCAATAAAAGTCAATGTGAAGAGAGCGATGATCACATTGATTGAAATAGGACCAATGGGTGGAATATAGCGATCAAAAATATCGAGATATGGACTTGCCAGACAATCAATCATTCGTCCAATCGAACTTTCTCTTGCTCCAGGTAACCAGGAGAGTAAGGCATAGAGTATCAAGACCCATTGATAGACACGAAAAATTGTAGACACAAATTGGATAATTGCATTTATATTCATAATACCTCCGACTTTATTGCTAAAAATTGGTGAAAAGAGGAAACACTGCTGCTTCCTCTAAGAAAATTAATGACGATTTCTTTTACGGAAGAAAGGAGGTGTTTCTAATTCGTCTTGCTCGTCAGATTCCGCTTGACGTACCTTACTTTCTGATTCCGATCTTTCAAAGGTTCTTTCAACCTTTTTTTCCTTAGGTTCAATATCTGCCACATCACGGGTAATTTGTTCGCGTTTAATATCCCAATCACTGAATAAATCACGTTCAGTCTCTTTTTGATTTGCTTGTTTTAAGTTGATTGAGCGGTCAGATGAATTCATCGATGGGGAACTTGATGCAGATGGGGTACTTTCGTTTGTCGAGAAAGTGTTGTTATGAGAGAAATTCGGACGGTTTTGACGCATTGCTTGTTGTTTATTGATGGTATTCTTTTCAGCATCAATTCCGGTAGCAATTACAGTAACAACCACCTCATCACCTAAGCTCTCATTAATTGAAGTACCAAAGATAATATTGACATCTTCGCTAGAAGCAGAAGAAATAATATCACTTGCATCTTGTGCTTCAAATAAGCTTAAGTCCGGTCCACCTGTTACATTCAGTAGAATTTGTTGAGCTCCATCAATTGAAACTTCTAATAATGGAGAAGAAATAGCTTTCTTAGTCGCTTCTGCTGTGCGGTTTTCCCCGGCAGCTGTACCAATTCCCATTAAAGCTGTTCCTTGATCCTTCATAACGGTTTTCACGTCTGCAAAGTCCAAGTTAATAAAACCAGGAGCGACAATCAAATCAGAAATCCCCTGAACACCTTGGCGTAAAACATTATCTGCTTCAGAGAAAGCTTCCATCATTGGTGTTTTTCGATCTACCACTTCTAGCAATCGATTGTTTGAGATGACTACTAAAGTGTCAACAGCTTCCTTGAGGTTTTGTAATCCTTCAGCAGCAAAGCGACCGCGCTTTGGACCTTCAAAAGTGAAAGGACGGGTTACGACTCCAACTGTCAAAGCACCTAATTCTTTTGCAATACGAGCGACAACAGGCGCAGCACCCGTTCCAGTTCCTCCACCCATTCCAGCAGTGACAAAAACAAGGTCTGACCCTTCAAGGACTTGTCGTAATTGCTCTTCTGATTCTTCAGCAGCTCTTAATCCTATTTCAGGAATCGAGCCAGCTCCTAAGCCTTTAGTAACTTTTGGACCTAATTGAATTTTAGTTTCTGCTTGAGAACTTTTTAAAGCCTGTGTGTCAGTGTTAGCGACGATGAATTCAACTCCTTGAACATCTTCGGAAATCATTCGGTTGACAGCATTGCCACCCGCTCCCCCTACACCAATAACTTTGATAACTGCTCCTTCAGGATTAACCGTTGGATCAAATGATAATTCCATTAATAAATTCCTCCTCTTGTGCTGTCTTAATTAGTCAAAAAACGTTTGAAAATATGCTCTTAATTTATTTACAAAACCACCCTCGTTAGTTGATGGGTTTTTAGTCGAAGCATCCATCCATTCTTCTTCAGAATATTGGTCTTCTGATGGATAATTATTATAAGATTGCGCTTGGCTATCGTTGTAGACATAATAATCTGAGTGACTGGAATTATTTGAAAAAGCTTGACCATTAGGATGGGGTTGCGATAATGAAGGACTTTTAGGTTTTTGTCGAGCTTGACTTTGATTGCTAAATCCTCCTTGAAGCCCTCCTCGTTGTCCGCCGCCATTACGAGCTTGATAATATGAGTTATCTGACTCACCATAAGGACGACCTTGGCCCCCGTCATACGAATTGGAAATTAGTGGACCAGCATCCCTAGCTGCAGCGTGCTGAACCCTTTGTGCTCGGAAAGTTGCCTGAGCGATTTGATGCACTTCATCTAATTTTGACACATATTCAACCATCCCCATACTGGTCGTATAGACAGGGTTGCGCAGTCCCATTTGTTCTGGGATATATACACGAACTTGTGGCCCAAAGTACTTTTTGGCCAATTCTAATACGCCTGGTAAGGAAGAAGCGCCCCCAGTCAAGACAAAGCCTCCCGGTAAATCCAAAGCATCAACAGCTTCAAGATCCTCATGAATAGTTTCAAAAATTTGAACTAAGCGAGCTTCAATGATTTCAGATAAATAGCGCTCGTCTACACGAACAGGTTCTTTACGGCCGACTGTTTCAACCGGGAAATACTCTTCTGGTGAAGTTTGACTAGAAATGGCATAGCCGTATTCACGTTTTATGCGTTCAGCAGAATCTAGTGAAGTATTTAAAATAACCGATATATCCTTAGTGACATAGTCTCCGCCTTCTTGATCTACAAAGGAATATTTCAATTGATTATCGTAAATAATTGAAGCTGAAGTTTGGCCGCCCCCCATATCAATAATCACTGTACCAAATTCTCGCTCATCTTGATTTAAAGCGGTGGTTGCAATTGCTTGCGGCTGAATAACAAACTCAGAAATTGAAAGACCTGCTTTTTCAACACACCGTCTAATATTATGAATAATGGTACGTGGCCCTGTCATTAACCGGGCATAAAGTTCTAAACGAACGCCAATCATTCCGCGAGGATCACGAATACCATTGAAACCATCAACAATGAACTCTTCTGGTAGAATGGCAATTACTTCTCGCTCAGGTGGAACAGAACGTACTTTTGCTGCCGAAATAACATTATCTACATCGCGCGAGGTTATTTCGCGGTTTTCACTTGCTACAGCTATCATGCCATGACAGTCATCAATAGCTAACTTGTTACTAGGCACCCCAACGACCACTTCATTAATTTTAACATTGGCTTTACGCTCTGCTTGCTCAATAGCTTTTTGAATCGAAAGAACTGTCTCATCGATATCGACAATAACTCCACGACTTAAGCCACGTGATTTTTCATTACCTACACCAATTATATTTACATGTCCGTTCATATACTCAGCAACAACAACTTTAATCGATGTTGTTCCGATATCTAAACTAACAATTATCTCTTGATTTCTCATCCAGGTGATGAACCCCCTTCATTTGCACAAAACATGAGTTTTTATCACATTATAGTACTTTTATATTAACACACCCATAAAGCCAATGAAATTAAAAGAAGTCCTTGTTATCAATTCGTAATCATACTTATCTTAATTATTATTAAGCTTGACTGAATTAGTTTCATTTGCCATAGGCGTAAAATAAGCTCCCACTTCAAGATCAATAATTCCTTTACGATTGTTGAGTTGTTCTAACATTTTAGGATAATAATTTATTTTTTCCACTACTGTTGAACTCACTGCTTTTATGAGATTACCATCCTTCATCTTGATTTCGATATATCCCTCTTTACCTGGTTTGGAAGAAGGTGTTATTTTCTCAACCCTTTCTAAAATGCTTGTGTCGAACTGATCTAAAGCAATAGCAAGTTGTTTAAGTGCTGTTTCTGAAAACTCCCCTTCAATTAGAGGAAGTTGAGCCATTTGTTCAGCAATTAATTGATTTTGAATAACAGCTTCATCTGAAGTATAACCTTTACTCATCAGCGCATAATTTTTACCATTGCTAGAGTAAATACCAACAATTTTTTGTTCTTTAACAATAATGTTTATTGCCTTCCAATCGTCGCGCTGAATACGAACATCCTCCAATAAAGGATTGTTAGTGAGTATATGGTCTTCAATTTCTTTGCGCCATTTTAAAATATCTTTTGCCTTATCCATCGAATGAATCTTAACTCCATTGAGAATTGACTCACTCTGAAGGATTTGATTGCCCGAAACACTTAGTGTATTAACATTATCATAAGGTAATATTTGCCATCCAGACCAAACCATTAAACTGTAAATAATTAAATAGAGAATAAAAATTTTTCTCTTTCCTTTAGGAAACCCTTTTAACAATACTTCTTTACTTGGTAATCCATCTAACCAATAGCTAGGAGTGGGATTATGAGGGGTTATTCTTTGACCATCTTGTCTATTTTTAAAAACAAATGACTCTTGAGAATTAGCGTCTATACGATAATTTTGTGAAGACCTTACTCGATAATAAGGCTCATTCATCGAGCTATTGTAATAATCAAGCTGTTGACTATCTCGATAATCATTTAAGGAATATATATTGGATCGATTTAAACGCTCTTGATTAAGCGAATGTTCAAAAGAAGTCGGAAGAATAGGTTTACCTTGAGAATCCAAACGATAATTCCCCATAGGGGCTGTTACTGGCTGATTATTTCTTTCTGAAATTGTCCTTTTATTCTGCCGATTCTGGTTCTTATCTGGTAACCGGTAATTAACCATCCCTATTCCTCCTCTCTTTTAAAATAGTTATACCATCTCGTTCATCATTTGAATGATTCGATCACTTGCATCCGTAATTCCCATGCTTTTAGCCGCCTGACCCATTACTTTTAAATCTTCAGGGGCCACCATTAATTGGCTAACTTCTTGATATAAAGACTGTCCACTAAGCTTTGACTCCTTTATCATAACAGCCGCCTTGTTATTTACTAAAGATAAGGCATTATGTTCTTGGTGATTATCTGTTACATAGGGACTAGGTATTAAAATACTTGGCAAGCCAAGAGCTGTTAACTCAGTTAAAGTTGTTGCTCCAGCTCGACAAACAACCAAATTAATAGCTTGAAAAACACTTGGCATATTATCGATATATGGAACGATTCGAACATTATTACTCTGATTAATTTCTTCAACCATCTCTTCATTCAGTTCTTGGAAGTGATTTTGTCCCGTTGCAATAATCACTTGATAATTAGCGCTTAACCATTTATCCAGCGACTCAATTCCTGCTTGATTAATAGCTGGTGCTCCACGAGAGCCTCCAAAAATTAAGACTGTCGGTTGATTATCTTTTAACTCAAATTGTTCAGACAAACAGTGAGGCATTGCCGGTGTCGATATCACTTCTTGCCCTCTAGGGTTTCCTGTTAAAACTACTTTATTTTGGTTTTTGCCAAATTGATGGCTCGCTTCTTCAAAACAAACAGCAATTTTATTAACAAAACGAGCTAAAAATTTATTCGTAATTCCTGCTACTGAATTTTGCTCATGAATAATAGTCGGAACTTTAAGCATACTGGCAGCTAATAAAACAGGTCCACACACATACCCACCTGTTCCAAGTACAATGTCCGGTTGGAAATCACGGATCATTTGCTTTGCCTTATGAGTAGAATGAAACATTTTAAAGATTAATTTTAAATTATCTATACTAATTGACCTTTTTAAACCTGTAATTTCGACTGCTTTAAAAGGTATTCCCGCTCGAGGAACAATTTTCGACTCCAATCCTCTTTGTGTTCCAATATAAAGCACTTCCACATCGGATCGTTCTTTCAATACTCGATACAAAGCTAATGCTGGATAAATGTGCCCTCCGGTTCCACCACCCGAAAGAACAATTCGTTTCACTTTATTCATTTCTTTCTCCTTTATTTTGATGCACTTTTAAAAGACTCGACCTGCTCGATAAACCGATCACCTCTAATTTCATAATTCTTAAATTGATCCCAAGAAGCACATGCTGGTGAAAACAAAACAATTTGTCCTTCTTTAGCATAAGCAAACGCTGCTTGACTCGCTTGGTCTAAATTTTCAAATAAATTGATTGTTTCGATTTTAGCTTGTCTAAAATCTTTTGCCATTTTTTCTCTCGATTCACCGTATAAAAAGGCTGCTTTCACTTTGTTTAAATAAGGTATTAAGTCCTGAAAATCATTTCCACGATCTAGACCCCCACCAATATAAATGATGTCTTGGTCAAAACTTTTAAGGGCTGTAATGGTTGCAGCCGTATTGGTTGCTTTGGAGTCATTATAAAATTCAATCCCCTTGATTGTACCCAGAGCTTGGATACGATGACGAATACCAGTAAAGTTTGCTAATTTTTCTTGAATAGCTGTATTATCTACCCCTTGAATTTTTGCAATAGCAATTGCGGCTAGCGCGTTTTCTAAATTATGCTGGCCAGGCAGATTAAACTGCTCGATTAAAGCGACTTCTTGACCTCGAAAATAAAAAGAATGATTTTTTATATAGGCACCCGCTTTTACTTGTTTGTGACGAGAAAACGGAACCTTTATCGCTGGAGAATGCTTCAACCATTCTTCAAGTTCAGCTTGATCGGCATTATAAATTAAATAATCTCTCTCGGTCATTTGCTGAATCAGTTTTAATTTTGCTGCAATATAGTCTTGCCTGGTTCCGTGGTAATCTAAATGTGCTGAATGAATATTGGTAAAAACCGCAATATGTGGATGAAATGAATGGATACCCATTAATTGGAAAGAAGATAGTTCCATTACGATTAAGTCCGTTTCATTTACTTCTTGAGCCACTTCAATTGACGGTACGCCCACGTTTCCTGCTAATTCAACTTTACCTTTCCATGAACCTTCTAGAAGATGGTGGGCTAAGCGAGTCGTGGTTGTTTTTCCATTAGAGCCTGTAATGCCGATAATAGGCGCTAGACTTTCACGATATGCTAGCTCAACATCCGTATAAATAGGTATCCCACGATGCTCAGCTTCTTGAATAAGCTCTAATGAATAAGGTATCCCAGGTGTCTTAACGATAAGGTCAATTCCTTCTAATATTTCGAGCGGGTGTCCCTTATCCACTACTCTAACTCCTGACTTTAATAGCAAATTAACCGACGGGTCCTGAGAAAGGTCCCCTCGGTCATTGAGCGTAATTTTTGCGTTTTCTTTTTGTAAGTAATTCACAACACTCTTGCCAGTTAGGGCATAACCCATAACTAGAATATGTTGGCCAGCGTATTTGTTTGTCATTTGTTTTCACACTTTCTCGCTTATTATGCCTATTATAAAATGAAATAGAGTAAGCTAGCAAGTAATCCTACTGTCCAAAAAACAAGCACGACTAGCTCTTCAGACCAGCCAATCATTTCAAAGTGATGGTGAATGGGTGACATCTTAAAGATCCGCTTTCCTCTGGTCTTGAAAGAAGCAACTTGTAAGATAACAGATAAAGTTTCTATTACAAAAACCATGCCGATGATTAATAGGGACCATGGGTTGTTTAAAAGTATTGAAATAATTGCTAATCCTGCCCCTAAAGCTAGCGAACCCACATCCCCCATGAAAATTTGAGCAGGTTTGCGATTAAATATTAAAAAAGATAAAAGGCTTGCTGTAACAATTAAGCAAGCCATAGCAACGGATGCTTGCTCTAGGCGAATAGCCAACATAAAGTAGGCTCCATAGGCAATGATATTTAACCCTGTGGCTAAACCGTCTAATCCATCGGTTAAGTTAACAGCATTGGAAAAACCAGTAATCCAAAAGAAGGCAAAAGCTATTACAACTATTAAATAGTTAATTTCCAAAGAGAAAATAGGCAATACAAATCTTTTACCTAAAACATAACCCGCTAGAACGACGATACCAGAAAATAAAAGCTGTAATAGAAATTTTTGTTTAGCAGTTAGCCCTTCATTTTTACCGGTGAAAATAGATATAAAATCATCGGCAAACCCAATGCCACCAAAAAATAACCAAGTTAGCACAATCATCAAGAGATTGGCATCTAGTAGATTAAATAGCCAGCCAAACATCAAAGTAATCATTATAGATACTGCAATAAACACCGTTCCTCCCATAGTGGGAGTACCTGTTTTTACTTGGTGCCATGAAGGGCCTTCTTGCCGAATAGCTTGTCCCATTTTCTTATTTAAGAATAAACGGATAAAAAGGGGCACTAAAGCCAGGGTTAAGAGGCCTGAACTAATAAAAGCCATTAATAACTGCATCATCTTTTCCATTTGTTTTCTAACTCCTCTTCTACAATCGCAACCTCATCATAAGGTATATAATCATCACCAATTACTTGATAAGCCTCTCCTCCCTTACCAGCAAAAAGAAGTGTATCATTAGCTTCGGCATGATTTACTAAATAATGAATGGCTTTTTTTCGATCTTCAATTAAATCATAAGGAACTTCTTGATGATCTCTTACCATTTCAGAAACAATCTTTTTAATGGGTTCATTTCGAGGATTATCTGCCGTAAATACAATATGATCCGCCCACTTAAATAAAATATCGCCCAAATCAGGTCGAGCAGCCGAATCTCTATTACCTCCGGAATGCCCAAACATTACTCTTAATTTTCCGTTTGAGGTTTCTTTTAATTCACTTAAGACATTTTCTAAAGCATCTGGTGTATGTGCAAAATCAATCACCACTCGATAATCTTGACCCTTATCAATAACTTGCATTCTTCCAGTGATACCTTTTAATCTAGGTGTCAAATCAACTATTTGTTCAGCTGAATAGCCATAATAAACTACCAGACACAAAAAGGCTGCTAAATAATTCATAACATTATAAGCACCAATCATCGATAAAGCAACTGGATAAGTTCTAGCTTGATAGTGAAGCTTGAATTTTTGTATTGAAGCTTCTGTCGTCAGCTCATCCACATAAACTGTGGCCTGAGGATCTTTCATACTATAAGTAATTACAACCGCCCCAGTAGCTCGACTCATTACATCTGCATAAGGATCATCTTGATTAATAATCGCTAGTCTTGGTTTTTGATGGTGAAAACTCTGTCCCAATTGTGCAAAGAGCAAACTCTTAGCATAAGCATAATTGTCCATAGTTTTATGAAAATCCAAGTGTTCTCGAGTTAGGTTAGTAAAAATTGCACAGTCCACATCGGTATACCAAAGACGGCCTAAGGACAAAGCGTGAGAAGAGGCCTCAATTATGATATCACTGCAACCCTCCTCGACCATCGACTTATAATACTTTTGTAAACTAACTGCTTCTGGCGTTGTATTAATAGCCGGAAGCAGACGCTCGCCAATTTTGTAATGCAGGGTGCCTATCACACCTGTCTTATGATTCAATAATTCTAAAAATTGAGAAATCAAATGTGTGGTGGTCGTTTTTCCGTTAGTCCCAGTAACCGCTACTAGAGGAAGCTGGCTAGATGGTTGACCGAAAAATTGATGAGATAGTATTGCTTGCGCTCGATAAGTTGAAGGGACTTTGACTAGCGTTATTTTTTTATTCAAAGCCTTTTCTATTTGTTTAGAAGAGAATTCTTCGGCTACTATCAGTGAAATGTTTTCTTTCATCAGCTGATCAATTACTGAATGGCCATCAAACCTTTCACCTTTTATAGCGATAAAGGCAGCATTTTCAGTTAGCTTTCGACTGTCATTGGTCAGATCGTATATTTCTTTATTAAGATCTAAATCACCTAAAAGTTCGTAGTTAATTAAAACTGATATTAGTTTATTTAATCGCATTTCATTTCCTTCTCTCTACTGCTTGATTAATATAGACTCTAACATTGGATGAAAAACTTCGGACAGCATCTGAGTTCCATAAATACCATAGTCATTTTGTGGCCTTTTAATAAATAAATATAACATGTATTTAGGTTCTTCAGCAGGAAAGAAACTGATGACTGAATAAAAATAGTCGTTTTGTCCCGTTAGATAGCCTGTTCCCTCTTCATTAGCAATTTGAGCCGTTCCGGTTTTTGCCGCCACTCTGACTATGTCAGATTTAAAAGGTCTTGAAGTCCCATTTTGATCCTCAACCGCTTTAGTCATCAAGTCAATAATATAGAAAGTTACTTCAGGTTCAATAACTTGCCCTAAGTTTTGTTTTTGATAGCTTTGTCCGCTTTTATCAATATGATCAATATATTGAATTTTCATCATTTGCCCTTTGTTAGCAACCGCACTATAAGCTTGTAAAAGTTGCATCGGTGTAGCTGAAAATGCTTGGCCAAAGCCAGACATTATTCGTGATGTAGGGTTAGTGAAATCGAGTGAACCCGGATTTTCATTCGCTAGTTTACTATTTGTGCTAACGCCAAAACCAAATTTTTTTAATTCTTCAGTCCAAACTTGGTCTCCCATACGATTCACTAATTCGACCATTGCCACATTTGAAGAGCGAATGAAGCCATCTTCAAATGAAATTTGTCCCCAACCGAATTGGTTATGGTCTCTTACTTCACGATCAAACACTTTTACCATACCCGATAAGAACGTTTCTCCCGGTTGATAAACACCCATTTCTTTTGCTTTAGCCATGGTCAAAATCTTAACAGTTGATCCTGGTTCGTTAGCTGTTTCAACTAACAAATTCTGCCAAAGAGAGTCGATTCCTTCTCTGGTATTTAAATTAAATGAAGGTCTTTGAGCTGAGGTTAATAATTTACCAGTTTCTAATTCAACCAAGTAAGCCCCCATTGACTCAGGTTGATATTTCTTAAAAATCTTATCTAGAATAGTCTCGGTCTGATTTTGGATACGACTATCTAAAGTTAAATAGATATCATTAGCCAATTGAAGGTCAGTTGAATTTTTGCTTGATTTCCCACTCGATAATATATCATCAAATGCCGCTTCAATACCCATGGCTCCAACTAAACTTGATTGAGAACCTTCTTGGTTACTTTCATTAACTTCTGCATAACCTATTAAGTGAGAGGCAAAGTAGTCATTGAAATAATAACGGCTCACCTGACTAGTGAAAAAGATTCCCGGTAAGTTTTCAGCTTCAATTGCTAATTTTGTCTGTGCTGATATGTTTTTAGAAGCTGAGCCAAACTCAACTTGATTGACATTATCACTATTTAATTGCGTCCATATTTTTTCTTTCGGCATATCGATATATTTAGCAAGAATGGTCGCCGTATAATCAATGTCTTTAACCGTTTCACCTTCTGCCCAATCAGCATCTAGAACAGCGTACATAGAATAAGAAGTAGTATCCATTGCAATAGGCTGACCAAACTGATCATAAATTGTGCCTCTTTTTGCTTTAGCAATACTACTTCTATTGTCTACTTGCATTTCTAGTTTAGTTAAATTAACACCATTTACTTGTTTGAATAAAGCTATTTGTGCCATTCGACCAATCATTACTAAACCGATTAAAATTACAATGATAGCTAAAAAAAACAAATTCATCCCTTGATTATTATTCGCATTATTATTAGTCATTTTGATCGATATCCTTTACGCGATCCATTTCTGCTTTCATACCGTTGGCTTCTGCTACAAGCTCAATATTTTTATACTTTAAGTTTTCAGCCTTTTCGACCATTAACATTTCTGTTTCTTTGACAAGCTCAGCCTCTTCCAACTGGATCTCTTGAATCCTTTGGTTAACCTGGTTGACTTGCCAATGAATATAAAGACTCGCAAAGCAACAGCTAACCATTATAAAAATACCTAGCAATGCTAAGTTTCGATTCGTTATAATCGTTTGCCTTTTTGATCTCCTATCTTCATTATCAAACCAATCAGATTGATGGGAAAGTTCCCACTCTTCAATCTTTCGGACTGCTGAGCCATCAAACGTATCAGTAGATTGACCGACTAGCGATTGGGCTTGGTCTTTATTATAATAATTTCTTCTTTGATAACTTTCAGTCACAATCGCTATCCTCCTCAATACTACATACTAATTCTTTCAATAATTCTTAATTTTGCTGATCTTGAACGATTGTTATTCTTTAACTCTTCTTTTGAAGGTAGTATCGGTTTTCGATTAACTATTCGATAATCTGCTTGTTGATTACTTAAAACAGGTAAATTTCTAGGTGTTTCTGGTAAGGTGGATACTTGCTTAAACATTTGTTTAACCAATCGATCTTCTAAGGAATGGAAGGTAATAACTGCCATCCTGCCACCTACTTTTAACAGTTTTAACCCCTGTTCAATTGAACTTTCGACTGCGCCAAGCTCATCGTTAACAGCTATTCGAATGGCTTGAAAAGCTCGCTTAGCTGGATGTCCACCGGTCCGACGTGTCGCGGCAGGAATCGCTTCTTTAATAATCTCTGCTAATTGAGTAGTTGTTTCAATTGCTTGTTTTTTACGACTTTGTTCAATATTTCTTGCAATTCTTTTAGCAAACTTTTCTTCACCATACCGGAAGATAATACGCACCAAATCATTATAATCCCAAGTATTTACTACTTCATAAGCATCGAGCTCTTGCCTTTGGTCCATTCGCATATCTAGCCTTGCTTCTTGATGATAGGAGAACCCTCTTTCCGCAATATCTAATTGTGGTGAAGATACTCCCAAATCATAGTAAATCCCATCAATTAGGTGAATTGATTGCTCCGATAAGGCGACTTCTAAATCACGAAAATTTCTTTCAAAAAAAGTTATTTTTCCTTGGGATAATTGCTCTTTTAAAGTTACTTTAGCATTATTAATTGCCATAAGATCTTGGTCAAATGCCAATAATTTTCCACGGTCTGAAAGAAGGCTTAATAAGTATTGAGCATGCCCAGCGCCACCCAATGTACAATCAACATAAATTCCATTGGAATTCACTTCTAAACCATCAATTGTTTCCTTTAGTAAAACTGTTTCGTGCTCAAAGGACATATTGTCACCTCGTTATTTTAAAATCCAAAATCAATCATTTCTTCTGCAATATTTTCAAAATTTTCCTCAGCATCCTCTGCAAAATCTTCCCAAAGCTCACTGCTCCAAATCTCGATACGGTCTGATACGCCAATCACACGACATTCCTTATCAATCTTAGCGAACTCTATAAGATTTTTTGGTAAATTTATCCGTCCTTGCTTATCGATTTCTACTTCGGTGGCAGCCGAATAGAAAAAACGAGTAAACTTACGTGCGTCTTTTTTAGCTAGAGGTAATTGTTTTAATTTTTCTTCAATTGTTTCCCATGCATTCATGGGGTAGCCAAATAAACAGCCATCCAGACCTCTAGTTACTATAAAAGTCGAACCTAGTTCTGGACGAAACTTAGCAGGCATGATCAAGCGGCCTTTGGAATCGATATTATGTTGATATTCTCCCATTAACACGACTTGTTCACACTCCTCTCCTAAGTTAGATTAATTTTACCACATACTCCCACTTTTCACCACCTTATAGACAAAATTGAATAAAAAAACAGGTTTTGCTAGAAAGCAAAACCTGTTAAAGCTTGATATTATGATCATTTAAAGCTATTAAAAAAGTGGTGGGGTAATTAGAAAAAAATCGTCCACCATCTTAAAATAATCATTCCCACTAAATAAAAAACCAAGAAATAAAAAAGTAATTCACTTGCAGGCAAATAAAATTGCTTAAAATAGAAATGGTCGATTTCTTGTATATACTTATGTAATTGAACACCGATTGCAAAAGAAGAAAATAAAATAATAAATGGTAGCACATTAAAACCAAAAATTAGCCAGCCAAAACCGTAAATTAAAACCAATAAAGTGGGTAATAAACAAATGGCTAATGTTATAGGCCAATTTTTAAAATAGGTTAAATAAGGTCTCCCATATTTTTTAATTAAAAAAATCATAGTTAGAGGAATGATATAAAGCAATAGCTCAAATACAGAAAAATCACTTGTCTGCAAAGTATCCCTTCTTTCCTCTAATGAATATTTCCTTTTAATATTATTCAATAAATGTCAATAAATGCAACCAAGTATCTTGATTAAATACTTCCCAATAATTTCCGTCTCCTAAAACAGCGTAACCGATAACTAAACCCATTCCAAAGACAATAATTAAAAGGATGATAAAGAAAAAAACTTTGAAGATCCCTTTCATAACTTGTTTAAATAGTGGATATTCTAAATATTTTAACTTCTCTGCCATTTATTCACCCCTAGTTTATTTCCAAATGGATTGCCACAATCTCATAAAGAAATTTGGCTTACTTGGTTTTTTATTATTTTTGTTTGGATCAATTAAACCGGATTCGACCCAATCCATCATTATACCAGTTCCTAATGCTACAGCATTCATGGGTTGATCAGAAGGAATAGCTGAGACTTTTATCTGCTCAGTGATTAACAAATCTAGATCTTGGATCATCGCGCCCCCGCCTGTAATAACCAGTCCTTGATCATGGATATCTGCGATTATTTCTGGAGAAGCTTGTTCAATCACTCTGCGTATTGTTCTCACTATTTGATCTAATAAATCTTTTAATGCCCGATGTAAATCGTTAGAGTCAACATTAATTGCTTTTGGTAATCCTGTAACAAGATCGCGCCCCTTTAACTCTTGGTTATGAACATCTCTTCCATCCACCTTTTTAGCACAGGCAAGTTGCATTTTTATCCTCTCAGCTGATTGGATCCCAATGAGTAGTTGGTAATGGTCCTTAAAATACTGGATAATTGCTTCATCAAAGTCATCACCAGCTATCTTAATCGATTCTGCGTGAAGAATTTCACCTGAAGCAATAATTGCTATATCCGTCGTTCCTCCACCAATATCTACAATCATACTTCCTTTGGCTGATAAAACATCTAGGCCCGAACCGATAGCCGCTACCATCGGTTCAACTTCTACTCGAACCCTACCCGAAGTAACTTTTTGAACTGCCTCGAATAGTGAAAGTTGTTCGATTTCACTTACATTGGTTGGCGTTGAAATTAAAACATTTGCCTTTCTCAAGCCACGTCGAATGTGTGCGCGCTTGAAAAAGTGAAGAAGCATGGCTTCGGTTAAGTCATAGTCTGATACCACTCCACCTTTTAAAGGTTGTATAACTTCAAGAGACTTTGGCACTCTACCCCGCATTTCATAAGCTTCTCGTCCCACTGCCATTACTTCTTGAGTCGATTGATCTACAGCAATCACTGCGGGCTCATTTAAAATGATTCCTCGGCCTTTAAGATGGATTAATACATTGGTTGTTCCTAAATCAATACCTATATCTCTAGCCATTATACTCATCCTTTCTGGATGATAATTAAGCAAACACAGCTTTTACAGCTGGTTTATTTTGAATGGATGGAATTGGCTGGATATTAACACGTTCGATGTTTGCTCCTAAGCGAGCTAGCTTTTCATGGAAGAGGTAATAACCACGATCAAGATATTTCAACTCAGAAACCCTTGTCAATCCTTTAGCAGTAAGTCCTGCAATAATAAGAGCAGCTGCCGCACGAAGGTCTGTCGCTTTAACCTGGGCACCTGATAATTCTGCAGGTCCGTACATTACAACTGTTTGGCGTTCAATTTTGAAATCAGCGCTCATTCGACGCAATTCTTCAAAGTGCATGAATCGATTTTCAAAAACGGTTTCAGAAAGTGCTGAGTCTCCCTTAGCTAATAATTGAGCAATCGACATTTGTGCCTGCATATCCGTTGGAAAGCCTGGATAAGGCATGGTTTTAATGTCTGTGGGTTTCAAAACCTTGGGACCAATTACCCTTAGCGAAGAATCAAACACTTCAAAAACAACGCCCATTTCTTGCAACTTACTAATTAGCGGTTTGTTGTGATGAGCAATCGCTCCTTCAATCATGACATCTCCATTAGTCACAGCAGCCGCTACCATAAAAGTACCGGCTTCGATACGATCTGGCATAACTTCATAGTCCGTAGCCAAAAGTTCTGAAACACCTTCGATACGTATTGTCTCCGTTCCAGCACCTGAAACTTTAGCACCCATTTTATTTAAAAAGTTAGCTAAGTCAACAATCTCTGGTTCTCTAGCAACATTTTCAATCACTGTTTCGCCTTTAGCTAAAACAGCAGCCATCATAATATTTTCAGTGGCTCCCACCGAAGGGAAATCCAGGTAAATATTGGCTCCGATTAACTGGTCTGCTTTTGCTTCAACATATCCTGCTGCATTTTCAATAGTAGCTCCTAATGCTTCAAATCCTTTTAGGTGCAAATCAATGGGACGTGTACCGATTGCACAACCGCCTGGCATGGCCACACGCGCATGACCAAAACGTGCTAACATTGGTCCCATTACAACGATCGAAGCGCGCATTTTACTAACAAAGTCATAGTCCGCCATAGTTTTAACCCGACCTGTCGCATCGAGCGTCATCTGATTATTCGCTTGATTGAATTTAGTCTCTAGGTCAATATTCTTTAGCAATTCGTTCATTGTTAAAACGTCTGATAAAACAGGCACATTACTTAGTCGTGTAATTCCTTTCGACGCCAAAATAGAAGCTGCCAGAATTGGTAAAACTGCATTCTTAGCACCTTCAACCTTGACTGTACCCTCCAAACGGTTGCCACCTTGTACAATAATTTCTTCCATTTTAAATGAATCCCCTTTTGAAGACTATCGCTTTGGAGTAGGCGAGAGACTTATACACATGATTAGAGAAACGCTGACATCAATAGTAGACGTAAGGTTTCAATGATTGTTATAAAAAACGAACTTGTCAAATAGCCCAAGCCAATACTACATAAAATACATAGGTATCGGTCCATTGCTTGGTGTTGAGGCTGTAAAACACTCCTCCAATTAACTTTTGACAGAGCCATATAGGCTAGGATGACAAAGAAAATGCGAAAAAACAGTACTGCCATACCATTTATAATTGCATACATTTAAATCACCCTTTCATGTTCGTAATCATCATAGCATAAATAAGAAGTAAGTAAAATGACTATAAAGCAAAAATACTATCAAAAAGAAATAGGGCTTAACTTTTCACAATAAAAAAGCTATCCTGCTAATCTTTGACAGTATGAAATCTATTTATTACTTTTTAAAGTCATTTTGATGACTAGCATTTTGTAGATAATAACGTCGATGGTTATCAATCTTAGCCAAATAAAACTCTCCTTCATGAACACTTGGATCAAATTCAATTATTTCGTCACTAGGCTCAATGGCTTCTAAGTATAGCTTTTCATATTCCTCAATGCTTAACTTTCGACGTTTCTGGAACATTGCTTCAATTTCATTCAAGAGTATAGCCTCTCTAAAACCTGGCTGTAATGCTCCAAAAAAACATTCAGCAACCGCACCTGAACCATAAGAAAATAGGGAAATCTTATCGCCTTTTTTAAGACTTTGATCATGAACTAAAAGTGAAATTAAGCCTAGATAAAGCGAGCCAGTATAAATGTTGCCAATATGTCTTGAATATTGAACAGCGTGATCGTAATGTTTATCAAAACGGTCTAAAGCCTTCAACTTCTGATCTACATCTTTGAGTGTATTTGTTGAATCATTTAAATACTGACGATAGTTTTTAATCGCCTTACGACCCATTTTGGTAAATGGTAAATGGAACAATTGTACTTGATAAGCATCCCAAAAATCCGGTTTACGCTTACCTACTTCTTCCATAATATTCAAAAAGGTCTGATTATATAGATTGGTAGAAAACTTACCGTCTACACGTGGATATATGTCGTATTGTGGTCGCCAAAAATCAAATTGATTGTCAGTATAAGCAATGCTTTCTTCTTCAATAGCTAAAATCGCTGGATCAGCAGTTATTAACATAGCCACTGCTCCTGCTCCTTGAGTCGCTTCTCCAGAAGACGCTAGACCATATCGAGCAATATCGGTTGTAACGACTAACACCTTTCTTTCGGGTCTTAAGCGCACATAGTCAACAGCCGCTTGTAAAGCTGCCGTTCCTGCATAACATGCCTCTTTGATTTCATAGGAGCGTGCAAAACGGTTAATCTTTAATGCTTGGTGCAAATATATTGAAGCTGCTTTAGAATAATCAAAAGACGATTCAGTAGCTACAATCACTTGGTCAATTAAGTCCCGATCTTCTTTTGAAATAATTGGTAACGCTGCATTAATGGCCAATGTAACAATATCTTGTTTGTAATCCGTGACAGCCATTTGACTTTGGCCGATTCCAATTGTAAATTTTGCTGGATCAATATCTCTTGCTTGAGCTAATTCCTCCATGTCTACATATTGGGGTGGTATATAAAAATGAATACGGTCGATTCCAACTTTTGTTTTCATTAATTCCCTCCTCAGTTTTTTCAATCATAATAGACATTATCTTACGAATTTCTCATTTTGTCTAGTAAATCCCTTGCAATCTGAGAGTTAAAGCTTTCTCTTACTTTTAACAATTTAACTAATAGGTCGATTTCATCGGCTTTGGCTCCCACTTGTATCGCTAAGCTACGAGCCTGCAATCCCATATGACCCTTTTGTATACCTTCGGATACGATGGCTTTTAAGGCTGCAAAGTTTTGGGCTAAACCGACAGAAGCAACAACTTGAGCTAACTCTAAAGCATTAGGATTTCCCATTAAATTTAAAGACCACTTTGCCATTGGATGAATGGATAAGGTCCCCCCCACCGTAGCGACTGGAAGAGGAATGTCCATATGTCCGCTCAATTCAGCCTTCTTAGAATCATAAAACCACTGACTTAAACCTCGATATTTTCCTTCTTTACATGCAAAGGCATGAACACTCGCTTCTACCGCACGCCAATCATTTCCTGTAGCAATCAAAACCGCATCCACTCCATTCATAATCCCTTTATTATGAGTTGTGGCACGGTAAGGATCCAATTGGGCATAGTCACTAGCCATAGCAATTTTTTGGGCAATAGGATGGGCTCTATCTAAATTTATATCTATACGCTCAATAGAAAGAGTCGCTTCCACCTTAACAAAATTTTGTGGATTGTAATTTGAAAGAATTGCCATTAAAACCTTGCCACCAATATCTTTTTTTATCTCAAAGGCTAATGCTTCCAAAACAGTATTTAAAGAGTTGGCTCCCATAGCTTCACAAGGGTCAAATAGTAGATAATAGGAATGGTAGAGCGTCTGATTGCTGCGATAAGCCGAATACTCAATATCTAAAGGTCCCCCTCCTCTTTCTACCATCCGATAAGCTACTTTTTTAGCAAAGCTCAACCACCCCTCTTTATGCTTGTTAAGAGCTTGTTTCGCTTCAGCTTCTGTCCAATCAGTTAAAACAATTTGTCCTTTAATTGTTTTACGGTCTAAATGCGCTTTAATATTACCCAGATGTTTGGCGCCATTGGATGCCGCAGCTATTACCGATGGTTCTTCTGTTACCATCGGAACTATGTAGTCCTTTTCGTTCACTTGAATAGTCGGTAATATCCCCATTGGAAGGCCATAAGTGTAGAGATAGTTTTCAATCATCTGATTGGCTCTTTTTTCATCTAATATAGGAAAATCCATCTTATTTTCTAAATAAGGGGAAATATTTAAACGTCTTTCCTGTAATGATTGACGGTAAAATTTCTTAAGTGTCATTAAATGCTCCTCATAAAAAAACACAGGTAGAAAAATCTACCTGTGCAAGTAATTTAAAAATTATTTAGTCCCGAAGATACGGTCACCAGCATCACCAAGTCCTGGTAGAATATAGGAATTCTCATTTAAGCGCTCATCCAAGGCAGCTGTGAAGATATCAACAGTTGGAAAAGCTTCTTGCAAAGCCTTCACTCCTTCAGGAGCAGCCACTAAACATACGAATGTAATGTGCTGCTTATCAACGCCATATTTCTCAGTTAATTGTTTAAGAGCCGAAATGGCAGATCCTCCTGTAGCTAACATTGGATCGACTACAAATACTTGGCGATCTTTAATATCAAGAGGAAGCTTAGCAAAATATTCAACAATCTCTAATGTATCATGCTCACGATACAAACCAATGTGACCCACGCGAGCAGCGGGGACCAAAGATAAAATTCCGTCTACCATACCTAATCCTGCACGAAGAATTGGAACAATAGCCATTTTCTTACCAGCAATTTGTTTTTGCTTAGTAACAGCTAGTGGTGTTTCAATTTCAACTTCTTCAAGCGGTAGGTCGCGTGTGATTTCATAAGCCATCAACATAGCAATCTCATTGGTTACTTCACGAAACACTTTAGTTGAAGCGTTCTTATCGCGAATAATGGTTAGTTTATGTTGAATTAAGGGATGATCAACTACCGTAAATTTTGCCATTCTTTTTCCTCCTAATCTAAAGTATCTTAGTGATAAGCGTTAAGAGGCTTGTCAGCTACAATTGCTTCTGCTTGCTTACGTAGTTCAGCAAGTTCAGACTCTTCGGCTTTAAGAGCCTTAACAATAATTTCAGCAATTTCACGTGCTTGATCTTCTTTAATACCTCTTGAAGTAATTGCTGGTGTTCCCACACGGATACCTGATGTTTCAACAAATGAACGTTGGTCATTTGGAATAGAGTTCTTATTAACAGTGATTGCAACTTCTTCTAAGCGGTTTTGTGCCCACTTACCAGAAACATCAAAGCTTGTTAAGTCTAATAACATTAAGTGGTTATCTGTACCACCTGAGATAACGCGTAAGCCACTCTCGTTAAATACTTCTGCCATAGCAGCGGCATTCTTAATAACTTGTTGTGCATACTCTTTAAATTCAGGTTGTAAAGCTTCACCAAAAGCAACTGCTTTAGCTGCAATAACGTGCTCTAAAGGTCCTCCTTGGATTCCTGGGAAGATAGCAGAGTTTAATTTCTTACCATATTCTTCTTTAGCAGTTAAGATCATGCCACCACGAGGACCTCTTAAAGTCTTGTGAGTAGTAGTTGTAACTACATCCGCGTAAGGAAGTGGATTTGGATGTAAACCAGCCGCTACTAAACCAGCGATATGCGCCATATCAACCATTAAAATAGCGCCAACTTCTTTAGCAATCTTTGCAAATCTTTCAAAGTCGATTGTACGTGAGTAGGCAGAAGCACCCGCAATAATCATTTTTGGCTTCTCTTCACGCGCAATTTTTTCTAAAGTGTCATAGTCTAGCTGTTCATTTTCATCAAGACCATAAGCTAACATATGATATGATTGACCAGAGAAGTTAACTGGTGAACCGTGAGTCAAGTGCCCACCTTGAGATAAGTCCATACCTAATACTTTATCTCCTGGTTCTAAGAAGGCACGGTAAACAGCTAAGTTAGCTGAAGAACCTGAGTGAGGTTGAACGTTAACATAAGTTGCGCCAAATAATTCTTTGGCACGATCAATTGCTAATTGTTCTAGGATGTCTACGTATTCACACCCACCATAATAACGACGTCCTGGATATCCTTCAGCATATTTATTGGTTAGGATTGACCCTTGAACCTTCATAACATCTTCAGATACAAAGTTTTCTGAAGCAATTAATTCGATACCATGCGTTTGACGTTGGCGTTCTTTTTCAATTACCTCAAAAACTTCTGCATTAATATTTGACATATATACACCCTCCAAAAAAATAGTTACAACATTTAGTTGTAGTTTAATTATAACATAAATGACGACGCTTTCGTAACCCTATTCATGAAAGCAAGTGTTTTCTCATCATTTTCTAATCCTTGAACATAAATTTTCTCTGCCGGACCTTTTTCTAGAGCCCTAAGTCCAGAAAATAAATGTTGTGAAGCGTTCTGCCAGTCATTCGGTTGACCCAATGAATAACTATCGACAACCTGGGGCCGTTCTTTCAAACCATCAATAATAGCATTATCAGCCAAAATGCCTATCTTCATCGATTCTTTATTGACTAATTCAACCCATTCTTCTATTTTTCTCGGAAATGCTATCAGGTAAACCGGTTGTTTGGGACTATAATGACGATATTTGACTCCTGGGGAAGCTACATTTAAATTAGCCAATTGCATTTTTTCAGAAACAATCTGAACAGGACAGGCTGTTTTAGCTTGAATCTGACTAGGCGTGATATGGCCTGGTCGTAAAACATCCACTCTATCCTCATGGGGATAGACAACTGTCGACTCAATACCCACCTCCGTTAAAGCTTGGCCATTATTTAGAATTCCAGCAATTACACCTCTAAAATCATGTAGTACATGCGCCAAGCTCGTCGGACTTGGTTTGCCAGATAGATTTGCTGACGGACCTACTAGTGGGGTTCCCACTAAGCCAATTAATTCTAAGGTGAGAGACTGATTAGGCATCCGAATAGCTACACTTTGCTTACCGCCAGTCACGTTATCAGCTACTTTGCCTTTTTTAAGTGGAAAAATAATCGTTAAAGGTCCCGGCCAGAAACTATCCATCAATGATTGAGCGATGGGGGAGATTTCATTCACTAGTTCTTCAACTTGATCTTGATTGGCAACATGCACGATTAAGGGGTTGTCATTAGGACGGCCCTTTGCTTTAAAGACTTTTGCCACAGCTACTGGATTTGTGGCAATAGCCCCTAATCCATAAACCGTTTCGGTTGGAAAAGCGATTAATTCCCCCTTTTTTAGTAGTTCTGCTGCTTGAGGCAAGCTTTGCTTATCAAAAATTAGAGTCTTCATTTAAATCCTCCTCTCGCATCAAAGATACATATCGATCTTTACCCGCAAAATCACGTCCAATTTGAATAAAAGCCGCTGGAAAAGCGTCTTGCAATATCGTCTTAACAGCCAGACCTTGGGCAAAACCTATTTCCAAAAAAACACCGGCTCTTGGTTTTAAGTGTGAAGGTAATTGCTTAGCTAAAGCTTTATAAATGGCTAAACCTTCATCTTCCGCAAACAAGGCGGATTGTGGTTCATATTTTTTTACAGAAGCATCCATTAAATCCAACTCACTTTGAGCAATATATGGCGGATTAGAAACGAATACATCAAATTGAAAATCTGGCTTAAAGGCTTGCATCAAGTCTGAATGGACAAATTGAATATTCACTTGATGGTCATTAGCATTTTTCTTAGCTAGTTGAAGGGTTGCTTGTGAGAAATCACTAGCATATACCTCCCAAGTTGGTAAAGCTTTCTTTAATTCAATAGCAATTATGCCTGAACCGGTTCCTAAATCGATTACTTTGCCTGGAGGCAGCTGACGCATATAAGCCAGCGCTTTTTCAACTAAACCAGCCGTTTCTTCTCGTGGGATCAAGCAAACCGGACTTACCTGATATTTGTGGTCCATAAAATAAGTGTAGCCGCTAATATACTGTATCGGTTCATCATTTACTATCCGGTGGAGAGCAGAATCAAATTGGCTGGCTAGACCTTGTGAAATCGGTTGATTTAAAAACTTGACGGTCTGACTTAAATCCCAATCAAACAACTGCATCCAATAATAGCGCGCCAAATTTGCATCGTGGCCGTGTTGATTCAAAAAAAATGAAGCCTTTTGGAGGGCTTCATTTAAAGTTAGTTCTTTATGCTCCTTGACCATTGAGCTCCTCCAACTTTTGCGTTTGGTCATATACAACAAGGGCATCAATGATTTCATCGATATTGCCTTGCATAATAGAATCGAGTTGCTGAATGGTTAAGCCAATCCGATGGTCGGTCACACGGTTTTGTGGATAATTATATGTGCGAATTCGTTCAGATCGGTCTCCAGTACCTACTGCCAACTTTCTTTCAGAATCAAAAGCTTCTTGCTTTTCAGACTGCAGAATATCGTAAACACGTGTTCTTAATACTTTCATGGCTTTTTCTCTATTTTTTAATTGTGATCGCTCATCTTGCATAGCTACCACAACTCCTGTTGGGATATGGGTCATTCGAACAGCTGAAGCTGTCTTGTTAACGTGCTGTCCACCAGCACCAGAAGCATGATAAATATCCACACGGATATCATTTTCATCTAAATCAAAATCGATTTCCTCTTGTTCAGGCATTACCACTACTGTAGCAGTGGATGTATGAACCCGACCTTGCGATTCGGTTTCTGGTACACGTTGCACTCTATGTGCACCGTTTTCGAATTTTAGTTTGGAGTAGACTTTTTCGCCTGTAATCATTAAGGTTACTTCTTTGTATCCTCCAATGCCTGTAATATTGGCTGACATTAGTTCGACTTTCCAGCCCTGGGCTTCAGCAAACTTGGAGTACATAGTTAAAAGATCCCCTGCAAATAGTTGTGCTTCATCCCCACCGGCTGCTCCTCGAATTTCCATGATAATGTTTTTGCCATCATTAGGATCTTCTGGCAACATCATCAATTTAATTTCTTCTTCTAATTGATCTTTTTCTTCCTTCAAATCAGAAAGTTCTAACTTGGCTAATTCTGCCATATCAGGGTCTAAATCGCTCGCTAACATTTCTTCTGTATCTGATAGTTCTTCATTGACTTGTTTATAACGACGAATTTTAGCTACCTTGGGTCTTAAATCGGATTCCTCAATCGATAACTTTCTTAATCGATCCGAATCAGATATAATTTCTGGATCACTCATCATTTCGATTACTTCCTCAAAACGGAAGATTAATTGATCTAATTGTTCAAACATGACATTCTCCTCAATCTACTTATTAAAGTCTTTTTTTAAATTTTTCCAGGGTTTTTATAACATTTACGACAAACAGGTAAATAAGCTTCATTGCCCCCTATTTGAATTTGGTCTCCTTCATAAACTGGTTGACCATCAAGAAACCTTAAATTCATAGTGGCTTTTTTATGACAGAACCAACAAATTGTTTTAATTTCTTCGATTTTATCAGCATAAAGGAGCAAATATTTTGACCCTTCAAATAGTTCATTGGTAAAATCATTTTTCAAACCAAAGGCCATGACCGGAATATTTAACTCATCGACAACCTTAGCTAATTCAATGATATGGTGTTTCTTTAAGAATTGTGCCTCATCAACCAAGACACAAAAAAGGCGGTCTTTTTGGTGAGAAGCCTTAATCTTTTCATAAAAGTTATCCTCATCAGAAATCGGAATAGCTTGTCGATTGAAACCTGTTCGTGAAGAAACAATCCCTACCCCCTCACGGTTATCTATTGCTGAAGTATAGATTTGCACAGCTTTGTTTTGTTCTTCATAGTTATGAGCAACTTTAATAATTTCTATTGATTTACCTGAATTCATTGCTCCATATTTAAAATAAAACTTAGCCATTACCATGCTCCTCTTGTCTGTAGTTTAATTCAACCTATTCATAATAGGTTATTTTTATTTAGAAAGTCAATCCTTCACACACTATTCTATTCTATCACATCCTATCACTTGTCAAAAGAGATTCTTTCTTCCAAATTTACTTGAGGACTGATAGAATAATATTACTTGTATATTATGAAAAGTTGAGGTGGTAGCATGCCATTACGTAGCCAAATCGCTCGTATTATTGGAAAGACAAGCCGTTATTTATTAACTAAATTCACTCAAGGAGGGTCCTCCTTACCTGGAAAAATTGCCCTTACTATAGAACCCGATCTCTTAAAAGAATTAGCCAACAATTATCAAGTTGTGGTTGTTACTGGCACAAACGGAAAAACGCTAACAACCTCTTTAATTGTTGAAATTTTAAAAGAAGTAGAGCCCTTAGTCATTACCAATCCCTCCGGATCAAATATGCATCAAGGAATAGTAACTACGTTTTTACAAGCCCCTCGCTTAAAAGATGGCCAAAAAGGAATAGCCATTTTAGAAGTCGATGAAGGCTCTTTAAGCCATGTGGTTAAAGCCATCCAACCGGAGTATTTTGTTTTTACAAATATTTTCCGCGACCAGTTGGATCGTTTTGGTGAGCTTCATACTATTTTTGATTTATTAAAAAATGCTGCTAAAAGTGTGCCTACAGCCAAAATTATTGCCAACGGCGATCTACCAATGTTTAATTCATTAGAAATAGAAAATGAGAAAATTTTCTTTGGTTTTGATCATCAAAAGGATGAACGGATTGTTCCGCATCATAATACCGATGGTTTACTTTGCCCAATATGCGATCATATCCTAACCTATAAAATGATTACTTATGCTAATTTAGGTAAATATTATTGCGAACATTGTGGTTTTAAACGTCCCAAATTAACTTATACCGTCGATCAAATTAATGAGCTGGCGCTTACCCACTCCCAATTTTCGATTAATGGCCAGTCCTTCACTTTACCAGTTGCTGGTAAGTATAATATTTATAATGCTTTAGCCGCTTATTCATTGACTAGAGAGTTAGGGTTAGATGATAGTGAGATTCGACAAGCTTTTGAAAAAGCTAAGAAAGTATTTGGTCGACAAGAAAGTATTCAAATAAAAGACAAAAAGGTTCTACTTAATTTGGTGAAAAATCCGGTTGGTTTAGATCAAGTACTAGAACTGATTACTTTTGATCATCAACCCTTCACTTTAGTCAATATTCTAAATAATCAATATGCTGATGGGACAGATGTTTCATGGATTTGGGACGGTAATTATGAACGATTAAAGACCATGCCAGTCGCTGAAATCATCACCGCTGGTGATAAAGTAGATGATTTGACCAAGCGAATTATTGTTGCGGGAATTGATGAAAATCAAATTAAAAAAGCTCACTCAATAGAAGAAATTTTCCAGCTGATTGAGCAAGCCAACACAGAAAACATTCATGTTTTAGCAACTTATACTGCCATGCTTCAATTAAGAGAAGAACTAAAAAAGCAGGGCTATCTAAATCATTGAGAGGAAGAAGTGAATGAGAACTTTTAGAATTTGTCACTTATATGGTAATTTACTTAATACATATGGTGATAATGGAAATTTACTGATGCTTCAATACCATGCCCAAAAAAGAGGGATGGATGTATTAACTGAAGTGGTAACAATTGATGACCCTTTTGATCCTACTGCCTATGATTTAGTCTTTTTTGGTGGTGGACAAGATTACGAGCAAAAGGTAATTGCTAAACAGATCCAATCCATCCGACCTGGTTTGCAAGAATTCATTGAAAAAGATGGTGTCGTTCTAGCAATTTGTGGTGGTTATCAACTCTTAGGTCATTATTATGTTAATGCTAAAGGAGAAAAATTACCGGGACTTGGTATTCTTGACCATTTTACTGAAAGACAAATTAACCACCGCTTTACCGGTGATACCAAAATCTATTCTGACTATTTTAAGCGCGAACTCATCGGGTTCGAGAACCACAATGGTGTGACTCATTTAGGAAAAAATCAAAAAGCTTTCGGAAAAGTCATTCAAGGATATGGGAATAATGGTAAAGACCAAACTGAAGGGACCCATTACCGCAATACTTTTGGCAGTTATTTTCACGGTCCCTTATTAGTTAAAAACGATTGGTTGACTGATGAGTTAATTGATTTAGCTCTTTCTAATCAACAGACTCCTAAAGTTGAAGCCTTAGGCAATTAAAGCCAAAGGCTTCAACTTTTTTCTAGTTAGCTTTAATAAGAGTCACCCTCATGTTAAAATAAATGATAATGATTCTAAAAAGGAGTATATTATGTCAAATATTCTTGCAGTCAAAGATCTTACTATTCAAAGTTCAAAGAAAACAATTATTTCTGACTTGTCTTTTAAGATTGAAAAAGGGGATTTTGTTTCTATCAATGGCCCTTCTGGATCAGGAAAATCAACCCTCTTAAAAGAAATTGTTTACTTAAATGCCCCTAACCTAAGCCGATCAGGATCTATTTTTTTTGAAGAGAAAGAAATTGACCAGTATCCACCCATTGAACTGAGACAAAAAATTTCCTACTGCTTCCAAACAGCTCAATTGTTTGGTCGAGATGTATGGGATAATTTGTCCTTCCCTTATGAAATTCGCGATTTACCCGCTGATAAAGATCGTATTGTTCAATTATTGCAAGAAGTAGAACTTTCAAGCGATTATTTAAGCAAAGAAATTAATAGTTTATCTGGAGGAGAAAAACAACGGGTTGCTCTTATTCGAAATTTAATTTTTCCGCCGGAAATTTTATTATTAGATGAAATTACCTCTGCTCTTGATCAAAGAACCAGAGAAATACTATGGCGTTGGCTACTCAACTATATTGACAAAGAAGGAATTACTACTCTTTTAATTAGTCATTTAGACAAGGACCACCAGCTTGCTAATCGCGAAGTTTATATATCGAAAAATATCGATGAAAGCGAGGAAGAATAATGACTCAGAATCTTCAAGTTAGTCCGCTTACTTTAGCCCTTTCTTTTTCCCTTGTTTTAATAACCTTTTATATTTCATATAAAGAACAACTGGACCTTTGGAAAGATTTATTGATTGCCATAGTAAGAGTTATTTTACAATTATTAATTGTAGGCTATGTCTTAGAACAAGTCTTCTCTATCGATAACGCTTTGCTTACTGTAGCCATGGTTGCGGTTATTATTTTCAATGCCGCTTGGAATGCTTCTAAGCACGGTAAAGGAATAAATAAAGCCTTCGCCATTTCTTTATCAGCAATCGGAATTGGATCACTCACTAGTTTAGCAATATTAGTCTTATCTGGTTCTCTAAAATTTACCCCTTCCCAAGTGGTTCCAATCACAGGGATGATTTCTGGGACGGCCATGACGGCTCTCGGTTTAACCTATAGAAATTTGAAACAGCTTTTTGAAGATCATAGACAGGCATTTCTAGAAATGCTAGCCTTAGGAGCAAGTCCACAGCAAGCTAGCACGCATATTAAAAAACTGGCCGTTAAATCTGGTATTCAGCCAACCATCGATAGCGTGAAAACTACAGGAGTTGTCACCTTGCCGGGTATGATGTCGGGTTTAATTTTTGCCGGTGTCGATCCAACCAAGGCAATTATGTATCAAATGATGATCTCCTTTACTTTATTAGGTACCACTTCACTGGTCTCAGCAACTTCCGCTCATTTAGCTATTCGTACTTTTTTCAATGATCGCTATCAATTAACCTTCATGCCAGAAAATGATAAAAAATAAAGTAAAATAAAATCCCCAAGAGGGGTTTCTTGGGGATTATTCTATACTCGATATCTTAATTGGCCATCTAAGTAGGTTGCTTGTAAGTCAGCATTTTGATTAAGAACAATAAAATCAGCTGCTATATCTTTTCTTATTGAGCCACATTCAGCTTGAATTCCGACAGAACGCGCTGGATTTAGACTCGCCATCCGAATTGCTTGGTCGACTGTTGCTAGTTCCCATTTAATCATGTTTTGAACGCCTTGTATCAGTTCTAGAATAGAGCCCGCGAGGCTTCCTCCTTCAACTAATCGCGCTGTTCCTTCGCTTACCATTACATCAAACTCACCTAAACGGGAGATGCCTTCTCCCATGCCACCGGCTCGCATACAATCAGTAATTAAAACTGTCTCTTCTAGTCCTCTAGCTTTAAGTGCAATTTCAATAGCAGCTGGGTGAACATGGTGGCCGTCGGCTATGATTTCAGCAAAAACATCTTTCAAGCTAAGTGCCGCGCCAACCATACCAGGATTGCGATGGTGCAAACCTGACATACCATTGTATAAATGAATAAAAATATCAGCACCTGCCTCTACTGCAGCTTTTGCTTGATCATAACTAGCATCTGAATGGGCAAGTGCAGTATGGACTCCTTGGGCTTTGGCATATTCAATAAATGGAATGACTCCTTGACGTTCTGGTGCAATTGCAATTTTATTGACTAAACCCCCTGACAATTTTATCCATTCACTTAATGCATCAATCGAGGGATCACTCATGTATTTGGGATTTTGTGCCCCTTTATATTTTTCTGTAAAGAAAGGTCCTTCTAAAAAGATTCCTCGGACTTTAGCTCCCTGACAGGTTTGATAATTTGTTTTGATCATCGAACATACTGCATTTAAACGCTCAATCGAATCGGTTAAAGTTGTTGGCAAAAAGGAGGTCACTCCGCAAGTCAATAATTGGTCAGAAATATGGCGCAGACCTTCAGGATCATTATCCATAATATCGTAACCTTGATAGCCGTGGATATGTGTATCCACTAAACCAGGAGCAATTATCAGATTCTCATAATCTTTTATTCGCTCAACATTTGCTGGCAAATCACTCACAATTTCGCCAAACTTACCCTCATCTGTTACTTCAAGAAAGGCTTCCTCAACTACTGAACTATCTAATATAATTTGCTTTGCTTTATAGTATTTACTCATACCATCACTCCTCTTACTACATATTATACTTGTTTTTGAAAATTATAGAATAATTTTGCTAATAACTATGCTGTGATGAGATAGATAAGTTTATATAGGAGTTTAAAATTGATTAAAGCAATAGGTTTTGACTTAGATGATACACTCTATGATCGAAGTGCCATTTATCAGTAGGTATATGAAGCCTTTCAATCAGACAACCCTTATAACATCCCCTTTGATTCTTTTAATCCTGTCTACCAGCATTATTCGAAAAATCTTTACCAATCCTTTATTGCCGATAACTGTAGTAAACTTCATTATCAATTGCAGCGGACTATTGATGCTTTTAGCACTTTCGAGCATGAAATTCACTTAGATCCAGCTCATAGTTTTCTTGATCTATACAAGGATTGCAAAAAATATCTAACGCTTCGTCCAAATTTTCATGAATGCTTGCTCCACCTTAAAGAAAGTTCTGTAGAACTCTTTATACTGACTAAAGGAGCCAATGCTGGTCAAAGGAGTAAAATTGAAGTGCTCGGCTTAAGGCAATACTTTGATGAGGATCAAAATTTCATATCGGAAAACTTAGCTTATTCGAAAGCTGATGTTGAAATTTTCAATAAAATTACTAACTCACTTGCTTGCGCAAAAGATGAAAT
The DNA here is from genome assembly GCF_050409445.1 of Facklamia sp. P13055. Taxonomy (NCBI): domain Bacteria; kingdom Bacillati; phylum Bacillota; class Bacilli; order Lactobacillales; family Aerococcaceae; genus Facklamia; species Facklamia sp. P13055. The sequence goes on along the minus strand of NZ_JBNUPL010000005.1, from coordinate 35,413 downwards.
TATTTATAGTGGAGTTGATTGGACCAATGACATCGAAGGATCTTTAAATAGTGGTTGGCAAGCTATTTACTTTAATGTCCATAACAAACCTGGTAGGAATAATCATCCCTATCTTAAAGCAATCCAATTTAAAAAGGACCTTTGTAATTTACTATCCAATCTTTAAAAAAATCCGAGCAAATTGCTCGGACTTTTTTTTACGTCTATTCATATAAAATTATTGTTCAGAAGTTGTTTCTTCATTTTCTTCTGTTGTATCTGAATCTTCATTTTCATCAGATTCTTCTGTAGTTGTTTCTTCATGTCCTTCAGATTCCTCTGTAGTTGTTTCTTCATGTCCTTCAGATTCCTCTGTAGTTGTTTCTTCGTTAGAAGGAGCATCTTGACCACCATTGTTTGACTCTTGGGGACTAGTTACTGCATTCCCTTCACTATCTACCGCTTCTTCAACTTCACTGCCTTCAACTTTTAGAACTTCTAAAGTTGTAGCATCTAAAGTAATGGTCATCATTTTTCCTTCGGTTGGTTCTTCAGTGTTTTCATAAACAAATACGGCCACTTCAGTGACATCTGTTTCTTCATTAACTGAATAAACAAATTCTAATGCTTCACCCATGCCAGCTTCTTCTTCAGCGGCTTCTTTAATTTCGTCAAAACCAGCAAGATCTTCAAAATCAATAGTAGCTAAAGGCTCATCAGACATTTCCTCTTCAGTATCAGATTCGCTTTCTTCATTGTCTGACATCATATCATCCATTGCATCTTCTGCATCTGACATCATGTCATCCATTGCATCTTCTGCATCTGACATCATGTCATCCATAGTATCTTCAGCTTCAGACATCCTATCTTCAACTTCGTTTTCGTCTTCAGGGATTTCTTCTTTCGTACGAGCATCATAAGAAACAGTTACATCTTCCATTGCTTCTTCATCTGTACCTTCAATCGTAATTTCAAATGGATCTACCTCATCCATTTCGTCTTCAGTCATTTCTTCATCTGACATTTCATCTTGGGTCATTTCTTCTTCAGATTCGTCATCAGCCATTCCCATTTCTGACTCGACTTTGACAGATAGATCATCTTCTTCATCTTCTTCTAAAGGTTGGATGATAATACGATTAATTCCAACTTCTGGATAATCTTCTTGATACTTTTTAACGATTTCTTCCAAAGCTTTCTGCATTGGACTTACTTCTTCTTCATCTTCTTCAACTGTTGTTTCTTCCATAGAATCTTCAATCATTGAGTCCACAGTTGTTTCACTATCTTCTTGAGCAAAGATAGATACAGTTGGAGCTATAGCTCCTAAGGTGATAGCGCTCATTGAAATTAAAACTAATTTTTTAAAAGATTTTTTCATTATAAAATCGCTCCTTTGTTCTTCTAGTATGTCTTCATCATACATCCTATATTCTATTTATGCTAGTAATTTGCTTAGAAATAATGATGATTTTTTTAAGAATATTATTCCCATCCCTATTGTAGATGCTTTTATATCAGTGTTTGTCGGAGTTTACTTTTTAATCCACAAACGAACACTCTTCTAATTTTGTTCACAATTTATTCATAATTATTATTTATGAATGAAAAATAGCGTTGGCAAACAAGCCAACGCTATTAAGTCAAAAATTATTGTTTAGCTTTTAATTTCTCAAGCATATCCACTGTCATCTTATCTAAATCATACTCTGCTTTAAAGTTCCATTCTTCTTTAGCAGCTGAAATATCCATTTCATCTGGCCAAGATTTCGCAATGCGCTCTAAAGTTGGATTCACATCGTAAGTCATTTCGAAGTCTGGCATGACTTTACGGATTGATGCCGCAATTTCTTCAGGCTCGAATGACATACCTGAAATATTGAAAGCATTGCGATGAACCAATTTATCAGCATCAGCTTCCATTAAATCAATGATTGCTTGAATAGCATCTGGCATGTACATCATGTCCATTTTTACACCTTGAGGAATATTGCAGACATATTTACCATACTTAATCGCATCATAATAGATTTGCACTGCGTAGTCAGTTGTTCCACCTCCTGGAGGTGTTACGTAAGATATTAAACCAGGGAAACGCACGCCACGAGTATCCACACCAAAGCGAGTATAGTAATAATCACACAGTAACTCACCTGCTACCTTAGTAATTCCATACATTGTTGTTGGGCGTTGAATAGTATCTTGAGGAGTACCAACTTTTGGTGTGTCTGGACCAAACGCACCAATAGATGAAGGTGTAAAAAATTGAAGCTCTAATGAACGAGCAACTTCTAATCCATTTACTAAACCTTGCATGTTAATATCCCATGCTAATAAATGCTTTTCTTCTGCAACAGCTGATAATAAAGCAGCCATATGAATTAATGTGTCTACTTCGTGATTTTTAGCAATAGCCATAAATGCGTCCATATCCATTACATCTAAAATAGCGAAGTTAGGATGATTACAGACTTCATTTCCCTCTACTACACGGATATCTGTAGGTACGACATTTTCTTCACCATACATATCATTTAACTTAACAACTAATTCCGAACCGATTTGGCCTAATGCACCAGTAATTAAGATTTTTTTCATGATTCCCTCCTAGATTACGCCTAATTCTTTACCAACTTTTTCGTAGATGGTAATTGCTTGGTCTAACATCTCTTTAGTATGTGCAGCTGTTGGCATATTTCTCACACGACCAGTTCCGAGTGGTACTGTAGGAAAGACAATTGATTTAGCATAGACTCCTTCTTCTCTTAACCGTTTAGAGAAGGCTTGAGCTAATTTTTCTTCACCTAAAATAACTGGTGTAATTGGTGTTTCCGAGTTGCCAATATCAAAGCCTAATGCTTTTAATTCAGCTTTAAGATAGTTACCATTCTCCCATAGGCGATCGTGTAATTCTGATGATTCCATTAAGATATTAATCGATTCAGTAGCAGCTGCAGCATCCCCCGGTGTTAATGAAGTTGAGAATAGGAATGGACGTCCAGCTACTTTTAACCAGTCGATTAATTCTTGTGAACCCGCAACATATCCACCTACTACACCAAGAGCTTTTGAAAGGGTTCCAATTTGTAAGTCAATCTTATCCGATAGACCGAAATGCTTAACTGTACCCGCACCTTTACCCATTACTCCTGAGCCGTGCGCATCATCAACATAAGTAATTAAGTTGAATTCTTCTGCAATTTCAACAATTTCTGGAATATTAGCTACGTCGCCATCCATTGAGAAAACACCGTCTGTAATGTACATTACTTTTTTGTATAAGCCTGATTCTGTTGCCTCTTTAGCTTTTGCACGTAAATCATCCATGTCTTGATGTTTCACTGGAATGATTTTAGCACGTGATAAACGGCAGCCGTCAATGATTGAAGCGTGGTTTAATGCATCTGAAAGAATAGCGTCTTCTTTGTTCATGATGGCAGAAATAGCAGCCATATTACAATTGAAGCCTGATTGAAAAGCTATTGCAGCTTCTGTTTTCTTAAATTCTGCAATTTTCTTTTCTAGAATATTGTGGACATCCATCGTACCATTAATCGTACGAACCGCACCTGCTCCCACTCCATACTTATCAATAGTTTTTTTAGCTACCTCTTTTAAACGTTCGGAAGTTGCTAAACCAAGATAGTTGTTTGATGATAAATTAATGAGCTCTTGTCCGTTAATTTCGATGATTGGGCCGTTTGCAGAAGATAAGGCTTCGATTTCATTATAGAGATTCTTTTCTTTCTTTTCTGCAATTGCTGCTGATAAAAATTCATGTAAGCTTTGTACCACTTATAGTTCCCCCTTAATACTTTTACTATATTATAAAACGCTTCCAGGTTTAAAGCAAATACAATCGTAATTATGATTAAATCCTTATTGATTTCTCATTATTTTCTTATTCTAAAGCTAAATTAAACTAGTTCCGCTTGTTACTAAAATGTCGCGTCGACTGAACAGCCCTTCTCCAACCTTCATATAAATCTTCACTGCGATTTATTGACATTTTCGGTTTAAAAGTTATAGCGGGTTTAACTAAGCTTTGGATTTCTTCAATAGACTGCCAATAGTCTACTGCTAAGCCTGCTAGAAAAGCAGCCCCCAATGCCGTGGACTCAAGATTGGATAAGCGTGTTACTGCCGTATTTAAAATATCTGCTTGAAACTGCATCAAGTAATTATTTTTACAAGCGCCTCCATCGACTTTTAATTCTGGAATGACGACCCCCATTTCATCCTTTATTACATCAATGATGTCGCGCACTTGATAAGCTAAAGATTGCAAGGTCGCTTTAACGAAGTCAGCTTTATCAGTGCCACGAGTTAAGCCAAACACAGCTCCTCTAGCCTGAGAATCCCAATAAGGAGCTCCTAATCCCGTGAAAGCTGGCACCACATATACTTCATCTTCGTTTTTTGAATGTTGGGCGAGTTCCTCAGATTCAGAAGATTCTTCAATCATCCTTAATCCATCTCGTAACCATTGAATAGCTGAACCCGCTACGAATATAGAGCCCTCAATACAGTATACTGGAGATTGGTTAGGAAATTTATAAGCGATAGAAGTAGATAGCGCATGCTTAGACAGCTTTAGCTCATTCCCAATGTTCATCAATATAAAGGCACCTGTTCCATAAGTTGATTTAACTTGCCCTTTATCAAAGGCGAGTTGACCAATCAATGCTGCTTGTTGATCTCCAGCCATACCAGCTAATGGTATTTCGTGACCGTAAAAATGATAGGTGGCTGTTTTTCCGTATATTTCAGAATTTGATACCACTTGGGGTAATAGTTGAGCAGGTATATTGAATATGTCTAAAAGCTCTCGATCCCATTCCAGAGTTTCAATATTAAATAAAAGGGTACGCGAAGCATTAGAATAGTCCGTAATATGGTGTCTGCCACCTGACAATTTCCACATCAACCAAGAATCTATTGTGCCAAAGGCTAAGTCGCCAGCTTCTGCTCTTATTTGAGAAGTTGGAAGATGGTCTAAAATCCAACGAATTTTACTCGCTGAAAAATAAGGGTCAAGCGGTAAGCCTGTCTTTTTCTTAATAATATCTTCATAGCCACTCTTTTTAAGCGCTTGGCATATTTCGCTTGATTGCCGCGATTGCCAGACAATCGCGTGATAGATAGGCTCTCCGCTTTCACGGTCCCAAATGACTGTCGTCTCTCTTTGATTAGTGACTCCAATTGCTACTATCTGCTTAGGTTGAATATTACCATTAATCAAAGCTTGAGAAATGACGGACTGAACGGATTGCCAAATCTCATTAGCATCTTGTTCTACCCAACCAGATTGAGGAAAAAATTGTTGAAATTCTTTTTGAGCACTGGCTATAAATTCACCTTGATGGTTCACTATGACTGCTCTAGTAGATGTCGTTCCTTGATCGATTGCCATTATATATCGGTCGTTTAACAAAATAAAGCCCCTCTCTTTAATCGCTTAATTGAGTGATTGTATTATAGTTCTTGTCAATATACTTCTCAAGTTTCGTTTAAATAAGACTTGTATTCTATTAATTTAAAGGTATAATTAAGACAAGAATCTTAAATAAGGACAATTGTTGTCAGTGGGAGGTATTATCATCAGACTCAACTCAAATGAAAAGCGTGTTTTGGATTTAATTAAGCAAGACCCTTTTCTTACTCAAACTAAACTTGCTGAAATTTTGAGTATTAATCGATCTACTCTAGCTAATATTGTGTCATCACTTACGCAAAAGCGCTACCTGCAAGGTAGAGCCTATATTGTCAATGAACCAGCTGATATTTTTTGTATCGGAGCTATGAATATTGACCGTATCTTTCAGTTAAAAACACCTTTACTCAAATCCACCTCTAATCCTGTTAACTCAACAGTGACTGTTGGAGGAGTTGCACGAAATGTAGCAGAAAACCTCGGAAGGATGGAACTCTCAGTGAGTTTACTATCTTTAGCAGGTATCGATGCTGATTTTGAAGAAATTAAGGCTATTACTCAGCCCTTTGTGAATTTAGACCATGTGAAATCCTTAGAAAATCACAATACGTCCTCCTACACAGCCATTCTCGATGAAACAGGTCAAATGGAAGTAGCCTTTGCTGATATGGAAATCTGTGATCAAATGAATGCTGAATGGATTACTAGTTTCCATTTACAAATTGAAAATTGTCAATTCATTGCTATGGATCTGAATCTCACTCAATCTGCCGTTGAACAAGTGATGAATATAGCAAAAAAACAGCAAATACCTCTGGTGGTTATTCCAGTTTCCGGACCGAAAATGAACCATCTGCCAGAGAATTTAAAAGGAATTACATGGCTAATTGTCAATCAGGATGAATCTGAAGAATACTTTAATCACAAAGTTAAGACGGAAGATGATTTTATATATCTCGCTGAGCTATGGATTGATCGAGGAGTGGAAAATGTCATTATCACTCGTGGTACTAAACCATTGCTATACTCGAATCAAAAGAAAGAGTTTCTATATTTTCAACCTCCTAATAACCCTCGATTAGTTGATGTGACAGGGGCTGGCGATTCTTTTGTAGCGGGATTAATATACGGGCTCAAAAAAGAATATGCTCCAAGTGAAGCCATTCATTATGGTATTACTAACTCTTATTACACTGTACAATCTCCTTCCACAGTTAGAAAAAATCTTAATGCGAAACTGTTTGAAGAAGAACGTCAATTGATTGGAAATTGTCAAATATTTTAAAGAAAGAGGAATATAACTATGAATCAACCATATAATAAAGAAACAGCTAACGCTATGAATCATCCCCTATTATCCATCTCTAAAGAGGTTCAAGCAGCAATCATTCAACAAAAACCGATTGTAGCCTTAGAATCAACTATCGTTTCACACGGAATGCCTTATCCACAAAATGTTAAAATGGCACAAGAAACGGAACAAATTATTCGTGACCACGGAGCTGTTCCAGCAACCATAGCCATCATGAACGGGCAGTTTAAAATTGGCTTAGAAGAAGAAGACTTGGAAATCTTAGCTACAGCAAAAGATGTGGTCAAAGTATCCAGACGAGACTTAGCCGAAGTAATTGCCAATAAGCAATTAGGAGCCACTACCGTGGCTACAACCATGATTGGCGCTCATCTAGCCGGGATTAAAGTGTTTGTAACCGGTGGAATTGGTGGGGTTCATCGTGGATATACTGAACACATGGATGTATCTGCTGACCTTGAAGAGTTAGCCCAAACTCCTGTTACCGTGGTATGTGCGGGAGCTAAAGCTATTTTAGACTTACCAAGAACCTTGGAATACTTAGAAACTAAAGGGGTTCCGGTTACTGGTTATCAAACCGATTACCTGCCAGCCTTTTATTCTTCAACCTCACCTTACCGCTTGACTAGTAGGGCAGATTCTGCTGAAGAAATTGCCCAGCGAATGGTAGCCGCTGATCAACTAGATTTACAAGCTGGTTTATTGATTGCAAACCCAATCCCTAAAGAATACGAAATCCCTAACGATGAAATCAATGCTATCATTGATCAAGCTTTAATTGAAGAAAAAGAAGCTGGCGTTCATGGTAAGGAATCCACCCCCTTCTTATTAGCAAAAATTGTTGAATTGACTGAAGGACGCTCATTAGAAACTAATATCCAATTGGTTTATAATAATGCAAAATTAGGTGCAGAAATTGCGGTTCAATACCAATTGAAAAACTAATGTGTCTTCCAAAAATATTTTTAGCCTCTAGTTTGGGTTGTTCCTGAATTGGAGGCTTTTATATGTGATCATGAGTGATTAACTTAGAAAGCAAACGCTTGCTTTATCGACCTTATAAAGGTATATTATAGTTAAAACAAATGGAGGTATTCTATGAAAAAATTATTAACACTATCGGCAGCTGCCTTAACACTAGGTGCAGCTACATTACCTTTAGCAACTGTTGTTGCTCAAGAACAAATTTCACCAGTAATCATTACTGACGTTGGTGGAGTGGACGATAAATCATTCAACCAATCTGCTTGGGAAGGTTTACAAGCTTACGGTGAAGAAAATGAATTAGAAGAAGGCCCTGGTGGCTACTTCTATCTTGAATCTAAGTCAGATTCAGATTATGTAACAAACATCAATGCAGCTATCCAAGGTGGATCAAACCTTATTTTTGGTATTGGTTATAAGTTACAACCGGCTATTGATGAAGCAGCTGAACAAAACCCAGATGGACATTTTGTTATCGTAGACTCTGTTGTTGAAAAAGACAACGTAGCTTCTATTACCTTTAAAGACAACGAAGCAGCTTTCTTAGCAGGTGTTGCTGCAGCTATGACTACTAAGACAGACCACATCGGTTTTATCGGTGGAGTTGAATCTGAAGTAATTGACCGTTTCGAAGCTGGTTTTGTAGCTGGTGCTAAAACAGTTAACCCTGATATCGAAATATCAATCGAGTATGCTGGTCACTTTGCAGATGCTCCTAAAGGAAAGCAACTAGCAGCTTCAATCTACTCTAGTGGCGCAGACATCATTTATCATGCTGCTGGTGGAACTGGCCAAGGTGTATTCTCAGAAGCTAAAGACCGTGTATCAAACGATCCTTCTCAAGAATTATACGTAATTGGTGTAGACTTAGACCAAGACGCTGAAGGTTTAATTGAAATTGATGGTGAAGAGCGTCACTTAACATTAACATCTACATTGAAACAAGTTGGTGAATCAGTGAAAGCATTTGCTGAAAAAACACAAGCTGAAGGCTTTGAAGGTGGCGTTCAAACTTTAGGTTTAGCTGATGGTGGTGTAGACCTTACAACTGAATTCTTAACTGACGAAGTTAAGAAAGCTGTTGAAGACTACAAACAACAAATCATCAATGGCGAAATCGTTGTCCCTGAAAAACCAGGTGAAGAGATGACCTCTAATGAAGATGCTGATGCAGAAAAAGCTGAAGACGAAACAGAAGAAGAAACTGCTGAAGAAACTGAAGCAGAATAATAATTTAAAATTAATTACAAAAAAGAGCAAGCTTGAGATAAATCAAGCTTGCTCTTTTTTCTATTTAGAACTACTTAACGTATATAATAGAAAGTCTTTTGATTGGATTAATTATATTCGACTATTACTTCTAGAAACAATTAGGATAATGTTTTTTCAACTATTGACTTATATTTCAAAATTGCGTAAGATATATGTGTATTTCTATATTGGGGGCGTAGCTCAGTTGGGAGAGCGCTACAATGGCATTGTAGAGGTCGTCGGTTCGAGACCGATCGTCTCCATTTACAGTAATAAAGGGAATTAACTACTGATAAAAAGCTTGATATTATAAGCTTTCTAGAGGTGGTTATTTTATTTTGTTTCAAATAGTAGTAATCAACCCACGTAAAAAACCACGTAAGATTTAAAATAAACCCCGACTAATTAAAAAACCTCCTTCTCGAATGAGTGGGAGGTTTTTAAATAATTACCTTGGTTTTAATGAGCATAAATAGCTTTTTTAAAAGTTTCTGATGAGCTCGGTAGTTTAACCCATTCATAAACTAATTTGAAAGGCGAAGATTTTCTTTTTATTTTCTTGCTCTCACATAAAATTGGTGAATATCCAGTCGCTTCTAACTGCGCAGCATTTTCTAATAATAATTCACTGAAGAATATCAGACTTTGTTTGTAATTTATAAAATAGAGACCTATAAATTTTAACTTTTTTGACCAAGCGTTACTGAATCTGTTAGCAACTTTTATATGTAATTGTAATATTATTAAAGGAAATACTAGATATGATAGAAGATTTGCAAAAACTATGCCATCTCTTTTGAACCGATAAAAAGTAATAACTGATAAATATGAAAACCATAATACAATAGTACTTAGCAGAGCTATTATTATCATAAATCATCGCCCCTTTCTATATTTGTAGGTTTTTTCTTTTATAAACTCTTTACTTTTTTCCTTATAGAATTCTTCTCTATCACGTTGAAGTTGAAGACTATTTCCATAAGATTCTCTGATAATATTTCTAGAAATTTCCTCATTTTCAATATCTTGATCAGTTTTTTCGAGGCCATCAAGTTTCCCACTTAAATAAACTGTATAAAGTCCTAACATAACTACTATACTTTTTAAAATTACATCTATTAATATTATATTAGGTTCTAAAAATTTAAGTTTATGTGAATAACTCACGTATATAAATATGATAGCTATTAAAATAAAATCAGCTTTAATTGTTAAAATCCTCTTGTTTTCTGTACTTAATATTTCTTGGAATTTCTCATTTTCTTTATCTGGATTTTTGTTAATATTTTTAACTTCTTTAAGAATCTCTCTATCGGATAGAGTAACAATGTTGTTCAAAATATACATTATTATTGTGGCTGAAAAAGAGACTCTTTCGACAGATAAATACATTGATATGCAGAAAATTATTAATGAACTCACGCTTAATAGTTGCATAAAAAAGACTTGTTCGGCATTTTCTCTCCTACAAAAGGTTTATTAACTACATCATAAAACAACCAATTTATAAATACAATAGATTCGATGAAGAATTTCCGTCAACGCTCTAGAGTTGTCAAACATATATTACACAAGCTGCTTGATTACTAAAACAAAACCTACTATTGCAACTATTGTTAGAGCAATCGGAGCTATAGTAGCTAACGAGGCTTTGATAAAGCCAAAAATCGATAGTTGAGCCGCAGTTGCTACGGCTAATAACACCATAAACACCGGGGCTATGACCCCTAAGGCGGTCACCAGCAATCCCATGACAATGGCAAACTCTTTTGCGGGCTTAGGAAGCTTAAAAAACTATTCTCTAATTGATTGTAAGATATCAGCTACAACTTGCAATATCAGAGCTAGTACTTTGCCTATTTCATCTCCAAAGTCACTCATTAATAATTATAGTTTGTTTTGAGCTTTATTTAATTCACTTATTGAATCAAGTGTATCTTCATAAGTAGATTTAAGTTCCCTGCTGCCTCATGCTGGCCTCTCGATAGGTTTCTCGCTAATCTTCAAGCTGCTTAGAAAACAATAAAATAAGAGAGACAAGCACATAAAACATGTACTCATCTCTCTGGTCCAACTTCTTGGGTCACTATAATCAGTAGACTCTTTATTAGTTTAATATTGTAAATTACAGGCTAAATTATTTAATAACAACTTGATCTTGCTCTAATTCTTTTTCTGCACCCATCTTACCAGCGTAGGCAGAAATTACTAATCCCAAAACAGATCCAATGAAAGCATAGATAGAATATTTAGAAGCTTCATTCATAACATCATTTGTTGTTTCGACACCTTCGTCAATTGCTTGTTTTGTTCCACTTTCTAAGCGATTCATTTCAGTTTCAGCGCTAGCAAGTAAATATTTCGCTTGAGCTTGAGCTTCTTCATATGATTTCATAATGTGAGCTGTAGCTTCTTCTGCTTCTTCATCATTTAAATCAGTATTATCAGCAATAGCATTCGATAAAGCATCTTCATCTAAACCTTCGTCAATTGTAGCCATACGATCTTCAATGTTTGTATAAACATCTTTCATCGCTTGCTCAACAGGTTTTCCATCAACTACAACGCTTTTAGCTGCATTTTGAATATCAGTTACCGTTTCATCTAACTGATTTTGTAAATAACCTGGTTGCAACTGTTCAATTTCAGTGTCTTCTAGTAAATCTTGTACTTCTTGGTCTAAGTTCGATGTATCAAGCTGTAAGTTATCTGTTACAGCATTAAATGCTTCTTCAGATAAATTACCTGCAGCTTTTGAAACATTTCCTATTGCATCTCCAGCAGCACTAGTTGTCGCACCAAACATAGCACCAATTGTATTGAAAGTTCCTGTCACTGCTGATGAAGCCAATACTACTGCTACAATTAGGCCTGTAGCCCATGTCAGGAAACCATGAACCATACCAGCTCGGTGTGCAGTGTATCCTGCGATAAATCCTCCGCCGGCTAAACTTAAAATTAATGACACAATCGTCCAAATGATTAAGCCCATTCCAACTCCATCTAATGGATTAACAGCGGTTAAGTCAGTAGCTCCAAGTCCGATAGCTGCCCCAATTAAAGAGAACAACATGCTTAAAGCGACGAAAGTCACTAATCCAGCGAAAACAGCACGCCACGATAAGTTTTCTCCTATCCGATGATGATGTCCTATATGGTGATCATGATGTGAGGTATAAGTGTGGTTGCCAGTATCCTTAGTAGGATCCTTTACAACGACTTTACCCTGACCTCCAACAGTAGGCTCAACATTGTGCTTATCTCGTTCATTATTCATATAAATCCCTCTTTCTTAAAGTTTTAACACTCAAGGTGCTTTAAGGTACAATTTATCTTTATAGTGGTGATAAATACTATAAAATAATTGCTTTAGACAAATCGTTCTTTTAGAACTTTCCTTATCCTTAGCATACTAACTTATTTGTAAAAATTCAAATATAACGCTTCTAAAGACCAATTTAATCATAGCAATAGCGTCAGTCAATGGCTTGATGACCCAATCTAAGGTTGGATGATCGCTAAGATTCCAAGCGATCATTTCAGAGTTAAATAAATCCATAATAGGGCTTAAATAAGCAGAATTTTTCCCTAATTTAACTTTCAGTTGCCATTCATTTTACACTAAAGCGACGATTGAGGTGGTTGGGAGCATTTGTTCCCACAGTGCCTTCGTAAGAGCTATAGCGACGTGACTCCGCCAGAATTTTGTACGTTTCAAGCTGAGCTTACCCCTGATTCGTAAAACTTTTCTTAGGGCTAATTTTTTGATGGCATGTTTTGTATAATTAAGCTTTAATTCATCGATAACCAAGAGTATATGTGTCAAAAAGAAAAGAAAAGGAGACCAAGCAACCATTAGTGGCTTAATCTCCTTGGATAGCATCAACCCTATTGGACATAGAGCCAATTTATATAAAATCACTCACCAGTAACTTCTTTTGATAACTCAATTGCGATATCGGTAGTGTCTTCAATCTCATGTTTTAAATTGGCGAAACTTTCAAGAATTTCTTCAAATGATTGTCCAATTTCTTCTTTTAATTCATTAGCTGAATGAGCTAAAACTTCTTTAAAATCAGAATCATCATTTTGATTAGCAAGAGAATGCTGCGTTTCTTCAATTGAACTAAATAATTGATTTTTCAAGTTTGTTAGAGAAAATTTTAATTCTTCTGCCGTTTCTGAAAAAGATACTTTAGCATCTTCACTTGCTAAAGCAGCAACATCAGATAACTCTTGACCCTTTTTAAGAGCAAGCTCTTTATAAGAAGCCAATTGATCGCGCGCTTCCACACTCGATTCTGATAATTTCTTACGATACTCCTCTGTTTTTTCAGGGTATAGATAATTAACTACCGCATAGGCACCTGCAAGACCTGCTACCATACCGATAACTGTTTTTAATTTGGTCATATTTTTTCCACTCCTTAAATCTTTTTTAAGAAGAATTCATTTTAAAGACCTTCTTAATACATAAATATTAACAGATAAAGCCTTTTCACTCAAGAAATCTGCTTAAAAATACACCCCTAAACTACCTAAGGGATGCAGGATGTCTGAAAATAAGCTTAACGCTTATTTTTATTGCCTTTGTATACCATTGCAATACCACCGATTAAAGCAATCGCTGCGATCACGATCAAAAACCAAGTAGCCATTTCGCCTGTTTGTGGTAACATTTTTCTACCTCATTTCTAAATGATATATTAATTTTACACTAACTTATAATAAAAGAAAAGCCGAGATTAAAACCTCGACTTAAACTCTCAATGATACATTTCCTGATATTTAGCCAATTCAGCTTCATTACAATAAATGTAGTGTTCTGGGAGTACTTCACGTACTTTTGGTATATCAGTTGAATAATCATGCATTTCAGGATCATAAACTTTCAATTTAACTTTACGAGCAAGCTCTGGGTCTGGAATAGGTACAGCAGAAAGTAAAGCTTGTGTATAAGGATGAATTGGATTACGGAATAATTCTTCAGTTTCCGCAACTTCAAGAATACGACCATTACGAATTACTGCTATTCTATCAGAAATATAACGTACGACTGATAAGTCATGAGCAATAAAAATATAAGTTAAGCCATTCTCACGTTGGAATTTACGGAGTAAGTTAAGAACTTGCGCCCGAACAGAAACATCTAAAGATGAGATCGGCTCATCTGCAATAACAAGTTCTGGTTCCATAATAAGAGCTCGAGCAATCCCAATACGTTGACGTTGTCCACCTGAGAACTCATGAGGATAACGATACATATGCTCAGATAAAAGTCCAACTTCTTTAAGCATATTCTCAACTTTTTGTAAGCGATCTTCTTCATCTTTAAATAAATTAAAGTTATAAAGGCCTTCTGAGATAATATACTCTACTGTTGCACGGTCATTCAAAGAGGCAGAGGGATCTTGAAAGACCATTTGAATGCTTCCAATTAGCTCTTTACGCTCTTTTTCAGATAATTTAGTATTAATTCTTTTACCTTTAAAGAGAATTTCTCCTCCTGAAGTCTTATTAATACCATTAATTGCACGACCAATAGTTGTTTTACCAGATCCAGACTCACCTACTAATGATAAGGTTTCTCCTTTAAATACATGGAAAGTGGCATCTTTAACAGCAACGAACTTGTCTTTGCCTTCACCAAAAGTGATTTCAAGGTCGTTTACTTCAACTAATTTTTCTCTATTTTTCTCCATTTGCTAACTCCTCTCTAAGAGCTGCATCTGCACCATGAACTTTCTTCAATTTTTCATGAAGGTTATGAATAACAGATGGTTTTTCAGCTTCCGGTGCTCGAGGATCTAGTAACCATGTTTTAGCGTAGTGAGTGTCTGAAACTTTAAACATAGGTGGTTCAGCTTCATAGTCAATTTGCATTGCATAAGGACTACGTGGAGCAAAAGCATCTCCTTCAATTTTTGTATAAAGAGAAGGTGGTGTACCTGCAATTGAGAATAGATCTTCTTCCGGATTTGATAATTGTGGTAATGATGATAAAAGTGCCCATGTGTAAGGATGTCTTGGGTCATAGAAGATATCTTCTACTGTTCCTGTTTCAATGACTTGTCCCGCATACATTACTGCAACACGGTCTGCAATTTGAGCCACTACACCCAAGTCATGAGTAATAAATATAGTTGTAAATTCATATTCTTTTTGTAATTCTTTTAGTAATCTTAGAATTTGAGCTTGAATAGTAACATCCAAAGCAGTCGTTGGTTCATCACAAATCAATACTTTAGGACGACATGCCAATGCAATTGCAATGACAATACGTTGACGCATTCCACCTGAATATTCAAACGGATAATCATCAAAACGTTTTTCAGCGTCACGAATACCAACACGCTCCATTAAATCAATCGCTACCTCTTTTGCTTCTTTTTGCGAAGCATTACGATGCTTAGTAATAACCTCTGTTATTTGAGTTCCAATTGTTAAGACTGGATTCAAAGAAGTCATTGGATCTTGGAAAATTGTTGCCATTTCTTTACCACGATATTTTAACCATTGTTTATCTGAAGTAAAATTTTGTAACTCATCGCCTTTATAGATAACTTTACCTTCTGGAATACTACCATTTTTTTCAAGCATTCCTGTAAATGTTTTCGTTAAAACTGACTTTCCTGATCCAGATTCCCCTACTAAAGCAAGAACCTCACCTTCATAAAGGTCTTAATCGATACCACGAATAGCAGTCAATTCAGAGTCACGCACCTGGAATTTAACAACCAGATCTCTTATTTCTAATATCTTTTTCTTTTCTGTCATTTCAATTGCCTCCTATATGTGATTCTTAGGATCAGTTGCATCAGCTAATGCTTGACCCACAATGTAAAGAGAAACTGAAATCAAAGCAAGAACAGATACAGGAATCCAGAATAAGTACGGTTTTGAAGCGATATTTGTGGAATACTTCTGAATTAATCCACCTAAAGAAACAATATCAGCTGATAAACCAACTCCAATAAAGGATAGGAAAGTTTCAGTCGCAATAAATCCTGGTAAAACTCTGGAAACGTCTGTAGTAATGATTGATGTTAAATAAGGCAAAATGTTTTTAAAAATCATTCGTCTTGCTGGTGTTCCGAGAGTTCTTGATGCTAAATTATACTCTCGATCACGCATAATCATTACTTGTACACGAATAAAGTATGCCGTAAAAATCCATGAAGTGAGGGTCATTGCAAAAAGTAAATTCCAAAAACCATTCCCTAATGAATAGGCTAATACCATAATAATTAATAACGGTGGAATATTAGCAAAAACATTATAAACCTCTAGCATGAAAACGTCTATTTTTTGTGACATTCCCCAGAATGCACCAACTACTACACCAACCGTCGTAGTGACCAAAGTCGCTAAAACTGTGATTGAAATGGATGTTTTTGCTCCAGACCAAGTAGCATCAAATAATGATTGTCCATTAGCATCTGTACCAAACCAGTGCTTTGCACTCGGTTCAATATAGCGTGCTGATAAATCATTAATTTTAGCAGTATCCATTGGATCATAACCAGAGAAAATAGGTTGGATAAATGACATTAAAATGATTGCTGTCATAAGAAATAAGAAGAAAATAGCAATCTTATTTTTACCAAAAGTTCTCCAAACCGATTGCCAATAAGAGTATTTTGGTGAATTAATTTTTTCAGCTTCTTTTTCATTTGTTTCTACAAAACGAAAAGAAGCATCATTAATATTAGGTTGTACTTCCATTATTTATCCTCCTTCACTTCTAGGCGGATACGTGGATCCACAAGAGTCATCGCAATATCGCCTAACATGATAGAGACAACCCCTAAAACTGAGAATATAAAGATTAATCCAACAGTGATTGGGTTATTATGAGAAAGAATTGCATCTGGCAACATTTTACCCATTCCAGGAATGGCAAATACTTGTTCAGTGATTGTGGCTCCAGCAATTGAGAAAATAATTGCTCCAGGAACACCGTTCACAATTGGTATAATCGCGTTCCTAAATATATGTTTGCGAGATATTTCTGATTGACTTAAACCTTTCGCTTTAGCAAATTTAACATAATCAGATGACTGCTGATCGACCATATAGCGTCGAATCCACATTACAGAACCAGATAGAGCTAATAAAGCTAAAACAATAACAGGCATTATATAGGATTTAATATTCCCAGGTCCAAAAATTGGGAATAAATCAGGTAGCCCAAAGAACTTATTACCAATATATCGTCCAAAGAAAATGAAAGCAACTGAAGGTACTGAGATTAAGAGTGTGATAATTGCAGTTCCTAACTTATCTACCAATTGACCTTTGTATCTTGCCATAGCCATAGCCATTGGTATAGCAATAGTATACATTAAAATAATTGAGGCAATGCCGTTTCTAAATGAAATCATCATCATAGATGGATCTTCGTTATTAGAATCAGCCCCTGCATAGTTTGAACCTTCAAACATACGTTTTTCTGTTAAAGAAAGTTCAGCTGTTGGTTTGTAGTAACGTGTGTAAGGATTAATGGCAGATTTAAAGGTTTTACCATCTGGCATAGTAATTTCTTCTGTTACTGAACGACCTTGTTTGTCCGTAATAACATCCACAACAGGCTTCCCTGCAAAAGTAGGGTATGAAACTCCTAAATTAATTTTAAGGAAATTTTGGTGGATAAATGGGAATTTATTATTGAAGTAGATTTGGTAGTAATATTTTGTACCTGAACCAGTTAATGCCCAACCAGCTGTTGCGTCGTGAGTGATTTGATATCCACGCTTTAGATCAGGATTTTCCGGGTCTTTAATACGCCAAGGGTGATCAAACTCAATCAAATTTTTATAAAAATTTAAGACCCTTGCACCAATTGAAACTTCATCGGTAGCAAAATAGCCTCCGCTTATCGGAAGTTGACCTACTTCCCAATTTTGGTTATTTTCTTGCCATTTGTCTATAATTGCTTGATTCTCGGGACTTTCTTGATTTGTAAATTCTGGATAGTCTTTTTGAACTTCCTTTTGAAAGTCACGTTGATTTAAATAATTAATATACCCCATTCGGTCAAAAGCGCTATTTTGATACTCTAAAAGTTGATCGGGTTGTGACTTTAATTTAGCAATTGCAGGGTCATCTTTGAAGATTGAATTTCTCGGCACCAGTGAAAAAATGGCTAAATACACTAAAGTAGTAACCATAAAAATCGAAAATAGTGACCGAAGAATTCTTTTGAATAAGTATTTTTTCATTTGAATCCTCCTATAATAAATGAAAAAGGCCAATTTCTCAGCCTTTTTCATCTAAGATTACATTTTCTTTTGACTATTCAGCCGCTTCTTCAGTTTCTTCAGCTGATTCATCTTTCATTTCTTCAGTTTCTTCAGTTTCTTCAGCTGACTCGTCCATCATTTCTTCTTCAGTTTCTTCTTTAGAAGCAGACTCATCAGTTTTGCTTCCACCAACTTCACTTGAAACACTTGATCCGTCTAACTTATTAGCTGACCAATTATCGTAAGCCGCTTGCCATTGTTCATATGAAACAGGTTCAGATTGAACTTTCAAGAACTTGAATCTACGTTGACCAGTACCTGCAAATGAGTAAGGACCAGAGAACGGAACAATATTAGTAACTCGTAGGTGTGATCCTAAAGTGTTAAATGGAATTGCGATTGCAGAATCTGTTAACCAAGCTTGTGCCTTAGCATAAGCATCGTAACGAGCATCTAAATCATCATTAATAGCATCAGCTGCTTTGACCAATTCAGCATATTCGTATAATCCTGAAGCTTCACGTGCTTCTGCATATGGATCTTCTTGTCCTTCTTTAAGAATTGGATCAAAACCAATTGGAACTAAGAAAGTACCATTAGTAGGTAAATAAATATCTAAGAATGTTGATGGGTCTAAGTAGTCAGGAATCCAACCAGATTCATTAGTCATATCATAATCAACTTCTGCAGCAACAGTAGCGTTGAATGTTGCGTTTAAATATGTATCTTGGTTTAGAAGAACTGGATTAACTACAACATTTTCAGAACCTAAAACTTCTTCAAAAGAAGCTTTTAAAGACTTAGCAAAGTTGACAGCCACAGGAACTGTTTCTAGAACTGGAATATCTAATTGAATTGGGTAGTCTACGCCTTCTAATTCAGATTTTGCTTGTTCAATTAATTTTTGAGCTTTTTCTGGATTGAAGAATGCATCTTGTCCATCTTCCAAATTGATTCCTTCATAAAGTTCCGGATTCATTTCTTCAAGGTGACGTGCTACTGCTTCTCCAAATGACTCTTCTTCTAACATAACAAATTCTGGTGCAACTAATAAGTTACGAATATCTGTATCAGCAAATTCTTCACCGAATTTTTGTGTCATGTAAGTGTGTTTATCGAAAGCAAACATAATTGCTTGACGGAAAGCTTTATTTAAAAGTGCTTGGTGAGTGTCTTCATGTTGCTTTTCAGTAGTTTTACCAGTTGCTTCATGCTTCAAACGGTTTAAGTTAAACTGTAATAAGAATGAAGATCCTTGACGTTGTTGTTGTGTGATATAACCGTCGAATTCTGCTTTAACATCGTCATAGATTGGTAAAGTAGGATTTACTGTAAAGAACGATACAGCTCCATCTTTGTATAGACGGTAGAATACTTCTGGATCAGAACCATCATTGTAAGTAAATTGAACTGTGTCTAAGAATACATTATCAGCATCCCAATAATTTTCGTTCTTAGTGTATTCAATTTCAGATTTAGCAGTTAAGTTAGAAAGTAGGAAAGCTCCATTGTATAAAATTGAGTCTGGAGTTAATGAACCGAAATCATCTCCAACAGAATCTAGAAACTCTTGATTGATTGGATATAAAATACCATAAGTTGTTTTTGAGTTGAAATATGGTTCTGGTTCTTCGAGAGTATATTCAAGGGTATAATCATCAATCGCTTTGACCCCTACTTCAGCAAAATCAGTAATTTTACCATTTACATAGTCGTTAAGACCTTTAATAGATGATTGTACGATTGGTAACATTTCTGATTGAACCTCTACAGCGTGTTTTAAACCAGTAACAAAATCGTGAGCAGTTGTCTCAGCCACTTCGTTACCGTTGTTATCAAACCACATAACTCCTGGACGGATTTTATAAGTATAGACTAAGCCATCTTCTGAAACTTCATGAGACTCTGCAACTGATGGGATGTAGTTACCGAATTGGTCGTTTTCGTATAATCCATCGATGAAGTTAACTGTATGACTTGTATTTGAATCACGCATAGAGAATGTATAGTCCAGTGAAGTAGGATCCCCTAAATAAGTAGCTTTATATTCTGGAACTAAATCACCAACAATTTCATCTTGTGCTGAAGCCAATAATGGTGATACTGCGGAACCTAGCGTCAAAGCAGTTACAAAAGAAACAACTACTTTTCTTAACGATTTCTTCATTAATTTTCCTCCTTAAAAATGTACAAAGCGACAAACAATAAAGTTTTTCTGAGTATACTTCCCTCACTTTCAAAAACTGTAATTGCTTACATTTTACCAATTAGTGAAAACGCTGTCAAGCCATTTGATTTTAAAGTTTAAGTCTTGCAGCGATTGTAAGTCAGTTTACTTTGTTTTAGTATGAAATAGAAAGAGCAAAACTAGAACGGTTGATTCTTTCTAATCATTCCTAAGAGGGTGTAGAAAATGTTATCGTTTTCTCACTCCTGTCCTTAATATTAAACAATCTTCCAAACAATTTCCATATTAGTTTGATTAGAATTTGATTTGAAAAGCGCTGCATCTTCTAATAATCTCAACTAAGATTAGCGATGGTTAGCGATTAATCAAACTTTACTATCTATATATTCTCACAAAGCAATAAACTAATAACTATAATTATATAATTTATCAAAATTTAGTTAATAATATACCTATTGGGTTATTACCCCTTCTTTAATTGACGGGTGTAGTTTAGTAAAAAGGCTGATACTATACTACCTATTAACCAAGATAGAATATACATGATTGGGTTGCTTACCCCACCTGCTGCTATCGCAAAAACACCTCCATGAGGAACTAAGCTAACACATTCAAAAGCCATTGAAAGTGCACCGGCTAAACCTGCACCTAAGGCTAGACAAGGAATAACGCGTAAAGGGTCAGCCGCTGCAAAAGGTATTGCTCCCTCGGTAATAAAGCTAGCTCCCATGGCATAATTCACATAGGCCGAAGATCTTTCTTGTTTTGACCACACTTTTGGTTTAATCGTAGCGGCTAAGGCAATAGCCATAGGCGGAACCATTCCACCAACCATTACTGCCGCCATAACATCTGAACCCGCCCCTTGAGCTTGAGTGACTAGAGCTGTTCCTGTAACATAAGCAGCCTTATTAATGGGGCCTCCCATATCAATAGACATCATAGCTGCTACTGCAAATCCTAATACAATGCCCCATTCTCTTGGAATTGATTCAATCGCATTCATTAATCCCGTCATCACCGCACCCATCGGACCATTCACTACAAATAGCATTAGCAGACCTATCATTAGAATACCCAGAACTGGGAATATGAAGATTGCCTTCATACCCTCAAGGGTTTTAGGCATCCACTTGAAGGCAATTTGCAGTCCTCTTATAATAGCGCCTGCTAAGAAACCCGCTATCAGAGCGCCAAGAAAACCGGAGGGTACTAGATTTTCAAAAATGCCTTGTGGTGCATAAGCAGCTAAAACACCAGGATTAGCAAAAATCCCACCCATTATTCCAACTATTAGTCCTGGACGATCTGCAATTGATTGACCGATAAATCCAGATAAAATTGGTAGCATCATGGCAAAAGACATTCCACCAATTGTTTTTAGTATTTGAGCAAATACATTATAGTCTGAACTGCTTGGGTCAGCAGAATTTATACCCCAGAAGAAAGAAAGTGCAATCAAAATCCCACCGGCCACAACGAATGGAAGCATATGAGAAACGCCATTCATTAAATGTTTGTAGAATTGACGACCGATTGATTCTTTCTCACCAGAATCTTCTATCTCATTTACCTTTTCTCCCTTAGCGTGAAAGATAGGAGCGTCGAGACGAACGGCCCTATTTATTAATTCATCGGCCTTATTAATTCCATCTGAAACTTTAGTAATGATAACCGGCTTGCCATCAAATCGATTCATTTCAACCTGTTTATCTGCTGCTACGATAATTGCATCGGCCTTTTTAATATCCCCTTGATTAAGTTTGTTACCGATACCGGCTTGCCCGTTTGTTTCCACTTTAATACTGATCCCAGCTTTTTTAGCTGCTTCTTTTAACTTTTCTTCAGCCATAAAGGTGTGTGCTATCCCTGTTGGACAAGCGGTAACTGCTAAAATATAAGTATCTGATGATTCAGAAATTATATTTTTTTCACTTTTAGCTTGAGCTGTTTCTTTTAAATCTGCTTCTTCAGAAAATAAATCAACCACTTCATGAGCATTCTTAACAGACATCAGTTGATCAATCATTCCTTCTTCCATCAATTTTTTTGACAAGGAAGCAATTGCCTTCAGATGCTCATTTGATGAGTTTTTTGGCATTAAAATCATAAAAATTAAGTGAACATCTTTTTCATCTAAAGCTTGCCAATTAATGCCTGCTTGGGAACGCGCAAAAATAATAATTGGCGTTTTTACCGTTGATGATTGAGCATGCGGCATGGCCACACCGTTACCAACTCCAGTGGTTGAGAGTTGCTCTCTTGCTTGTAGCGATTGAAATAATTCTTTTGGATCCATTACTCCTCCGACTTGATCGAAATTATTAACAAGACTCTTTAAAGCCTCTGATTTATTACGAACAATTAGATCAAGATCCATCACTTCAATATTTAATAATTCTGATAGCTGCATAACTTTTCCTCCTAAAGTTCTTGTATTTTGATTTTATCCACTAAAGAGTCCATTAACTTTCGCTCAGCTATACCTAAAGAAAAAGCTGTTGCCGCACCAGCAGCCGTTCCCACCTTTAAGGCATTCTTAAACGACTTTGAAGATTGGTATTCAGCCATAAAGCCTGCTAACATCGAATCGCCTGCTCCCACAGAATTAACCAATTTTCCTGGAGCTGACTTGGATCGATAAATTTTACTATCGCTAGTTAACAATATAGCTCCGTCAGCCCCTAGGGATACTAATACATTTTGAGCACCTTGTTGCTGTAAACGTTTGGCATATTTTATGACATCCTTGTCCGTGTGAATAACTGAATTGAAAATATCAGCCAATTCTTGTTGATTGGGTTTAATTAAAAAGGGACGATAGGTTAAGCATGATGTTACTAATTCCCGGTTTGAATCTAATATGAAATTGACCTGGGTTTTTTGGCACAGTTCGCCTATCCTTTCGTAATCTTTCGCTTCCATACCTGGAGCTAAATTCCCTGATAAAAATACGGTATCACCTTTTTTTAATTTTTGCTTTAATTGACTAAAGAACGCCTCATATTGAGGTCTCAATATTTTAGGACCTTTGGCATTTAGTTCTGTTTCTTTCTTACTTTTCAGCTTCACATTGATACGTGTTTGACCATTCACTTCAATAAAATCATGTGCAATCGAATGTTTTTTTAATAAATTGGTTAAATAATTCCCAGTGAACCCACCCATAAATCCCAAGGCACAAGAAGCTATTCCAAACTCTGACAATAATAGTGAGACATTTAAACCCTTACCTCCAATAAGATAGGTTTCTGAATCTATACGATTTAATGCTCCTTCCTTGAAGTCCCTGGTCTCTATAAAATAATCGAGGGCTGGATTAAAGGTTATAGTGTAATTCATAGACTCCCCCCTTAAAAATATATTAGTTAACGAACAAAATTTTAAAGTTGCTTTAAGTAAGCGTTTCCTGATTAATGTTTACATTATAGAAAAACTTTACCTTTGTTTCAATATTTCATATAAATTTTATTTATAAAGCTAGACAAAAAAGCAACTAGCCTATGCTAGTTGCAAAAAGAATTATTGACAGTGATTCTGACGTAATTGTTGAGCGGCTTTAGACATATTTGTTAATTTGGCTTCGATTATTTCTTCAGGATTTAACGGACGATTGGCAAATGTTGCAAAGCCACAATCCGGATTCAGCCAAATTCTCTCTGGTGGCAAGAACTCTAACGCTTCTTCAGCTAGAGCCATAATTTTTTCAACTGATTCAACCTCATCTGATCGCGGATTAATGACACCTAAGCCTAGTATAATTTTCTCATCTAAAAAGTTATTATAAAATAACTTGGATATTTCACCAGCTCTTGGGGTTGAAAACTCAAGAGCCAACATATCGACAGTTAATTTATTAAAGAAGCTACCTAATTTATCGTACGCTCCCTCTAATAATACACTCTCATCTTTTGTCCAATTTCCTCGACAAACATGGACAGCTGATAAGCAACCTTCCAAACTATTTATTTCATCTAGAACAGGTTGAATAAGAGACTGAGCAAACATTAATTCTTGGTCAACCTTGACCTTTGCAGATAAGGTTCCTCAGTAGAAGGAGGTATCCCCTTGGGCTCTTTGAAAAACTACCTCTGAAAGAATCGGTTCATCAATTTGGATGACGCGCGCCCCATTATCATATAAACGATGAATGGTGTTTTTCAATAATTCAACAACATCTTTACCCAATTGACGTCTACTCGCATAAGCTTGATCACTTACTCCTTCTACCCACATTGATCGGGTTAAAAGGTATGGACTAGGAAGAGTGATTTTATAAGGTTTATTAGTTAAGCTTTTAATTAACTCCTGCTCTTGAGTACATAAATCGGCTTCCAAATCGAGCTTACCGACACAGACTGGACTATTCATTGAGTTATCTGAAGCATCCATCTCTTCTAAGGATTGCACATAATCCTCATTATTTCCAAGCAAGTCATTAATTTCCTCTGTAGAAAAAAGTTCGATACCTTCAACTTTTTCAGCAACATAAGACATAAAATTATCTCTTGAAATTTCTCCACTTACAACTACATCAATGCCCGCACGCTTAAAGAGGTCCATGACCTCTTTAGTTTCGTCATGAACCAGCTGATTGTATTTATCACACTCACCAAAATGTTGACAAGCTTCCTTGGCAGCGAGTAATTGAGGCGACCGTGGCATCGATCCAATTAATGTCGTTGTAAACGGCTTAAAGGTCGTTTCCATTATTTTACCTCACATTCTTTTTTAAGGTTCAATTACTAATTCACTTTCAGTTAAAATATCAACAACTTCACGCATTGTTGTAATTTGACCAACCATAATATACTTTTCTACTTCATAGTACTCAGTGCAAATACCGCATGAAAGAACTTTGGTTCCTTTATCTTCCATTGCTTTCAAATCTTCAATTGAGTCTGAGCCCTTGCAAGCTAACTTAACAGCTTCACCATATAAAAGGATATGCTTTGGCGCTTTATCAGTGTTAGCTAGCGTATTTAAAAAACCTTTCATCAAATTTTCTGTTAGAGGTTTTTCACCTTCACCCATACCAGTACCACGTAGAACGATATCATAAGCTTTTGACATGTGATTAATCTCCTTTTTGTTTATTTATAAACTTAGTATACTCGATAAAATTTTAAATATTAAATTAGATTATTAAATAAATAACCGTCATTTATGAAAAATTTATATATATAATTTTTTTGAACATACTTTCATATAAAAAAGCTATACTAATAGAGAATAACTTTGCAGAAGGAATCTTTATAGGACTGATTATCGTAAAGGTTTAGAAGAAGTGGGTGCCAATACACAATTTTTAACAGAACTTAATCCTGAATACCTTCAACATTATAGTCAGCTTGCTGCCATCTTAGCAAAGCCCTCGGCTCCAGATGCAGTTACTAAAGAGTTAATTATTCTTGCTGTTGCTATTAATCAACGCTGTGAGCCATGTATTGCTGTTCATGTTGATCAATACATAAAAGCAGGAGGAAATTACGAGCAATTATCGGATTTAGACAATATTGCTATTCTTGTGGATGGTGATCCAGGTATGGCCTTTGCCGGTAAGGTGTTAGATTGCTTCGATCGGTTTTTAAAATATATTAAAAAGCCAGAGGCATTTGCTCTGGCTTTTTAAGCATAATGAAAATTTATTGAAAAATAGTTTGAACCAATACCATATACAAAACTGTTCCTCCCAAAATGGAAAAGACAGTAGAATGTCGCCATTTATGTAAAACGAATACCAAAAAGCAAGATATTATAGCCGCTATCGTTCGCTGAGAAGTATAGGCAATATCTTTAAATGAATAAATCAATAAGATTGTCATAATGGCATAAGGAAAAACTTGCCCCAAATAAATAATCCAAATAGGAGTTTTCCTTTTGAAAATAATAAAGGGAGTAGCTCTAATAGTGATTGTCACAATGACCATAACGACAATCAACATGATAGAATGAAGGTTAGACATAATCTGGTTGGCCTCCTTTAAGTCTATTTTCAATTAGTAGAAAAGCAATGACAACAAGCATTGACGGCAGCATAAAATTATCTGGTCCAAATATTATGAAAAATATAAACCCAACAGTCATCCCTAAAAGAGCAGGCTTGTGATTATTGGTAGCTTCCCACTGATTGAGAACGACGACAAAAAACAATGCTGTTAGAGCAAAATCAATGCCCTCCGTTGAAAAAGGTAAGAGATTTCCTACTAAACTACCCGCTACACTACCAAGAGTCCAATACATATGATTGAGTACTGTGACATAAAGGGAATACTTCTCACGTTCAATTCCTTCAGGTAAGTGGTCTGTACATACCAAAGAAAAAGTTTCATCCGTAAGGCCATGAATTAAATAGAGTTTGCGCCAACCTTTTATCTTTTTGTATCTTTCCAACTGACTAATACCATAAAATAATAAGCGAAAATTAACCATAAAGGTTAAAATAACTGTAGCAAATAAGCCAGTGGATGAAGAAAGAATGACTGGTGCTAAAAACTGGATAGACCCTGAGTAGACAAAAAAGCTCAAGCATAATGCCCAAATCCAACCAAAGCCTTTAGCCTGCATCATAATACCAAAACCTAAGGCTAGCATGAGATAAACGATACCAATTGGCAATGTCTTTTCAAAGGCATATCTCCAATGTTTTTTATCCATTTTCTAACTCCTTTAACTTAATGACGTAAAGTAGCTTTAATACGCTCAGGCTTAAGCAAGATGTTAAGCGCTGAATGAATATTAGGTGCAATAATATCGGCATTACGAATACTAACAGTGGATAGCCCTTCATTTCCTATAACAGCTATTGATAAAGCAGCTACACTCATCATTTCTCCATCGTTATAGCCATTGCCTATACAGGCACAGCTTTTAGAATCTAATTCTTCAAGCAGTAGTTTCTTGGAGATAGCTGCTTTACTCGAAGGAAAGGTAGCCAGTTCAACTGGAAGTTTTTGACACTGTTGTTTAACAGTTCCATAGGTATCAGCAGTGGCGATAAAAATTTTAACATTTTCTGAAAGACTCGAAAGAAGTTCTTCCACTCCTTCAATTAATTTCCCGTCTTCAGCGATGGTGCCGTTAAAATCAATAATCACATTAGATATTTTGATCACTCCATTACCTGGAATTTCGTATTTTATCATCTTTATCTCCTTAAACACATCTTTATTTGAGACCGAAACGCAGAGCGTTTGTAAGCGTTTTCTCGAATGCTTTTAAAAATAAGATTACGTATTAAAAATACTAAAACGCGCTCACTTATAAGTATACTATTATTTAATCAAATATCTCTTAAATTTGAATGAAAAGTCCCTAAGAAAGTTCTCATATACTTTCACTAGACAAATTAAAACGACCTCTATTAAAAATAGAGGTAGATTTAGTTCTCGATACTCATTTAGTGGTTTTCAATTTTTAAATTGAATAAGTTCGCGTTAAAGCGTATTCGACGACTAAATAAAAAGTGAATAAGCTTATTACAATAATAGCTCCCTTTTTAAGTACAATTTTCACTTCAGGATCCGTTCTATAATAACGCGCTCGACTAACTATCCCTTTCTCTATATTATTTAATTTATTCTCTGGCAATTGTTCCATATAATCTAATTTTGAATCAATATCATCTTCACCCTCATAACCATGTATTTTAGACAGCACAGACACGGTTGAATAATCGTTCTCCTTATAAATAATATAAGAATCATATATCGGTTTTACTAGTAAATACGCAAGTGTACTGATTATTATAAAAAAGAATAAAGCTCGAATCTTAAAATTTGAAAAATATTTCATTTTTCTCCTCCTTATTGCTACTCTTTCATATTTTCAAACAGCTATTAGAATAAAAAGCCCGATTTACTTATTATAAACTCAAAAAGCAGATATGGAATTATTAACATTGATATAAGAATCCCACCACGTTTCAAAATAATTTGTTCTTTGGAGACCCCATGAAAATAATGAGCCAAATCAATTTTAGCTTCTTGATCATAGGTGAAATTTTTTGACGGTTGCTTATCAATAAACTCTAGTACAGGATCTGATTCCTCTTCTCCGTCATAACCATAAGCCCTAGCAATTAAAGTAACCGTTTCTAAATTATTTCGTCTCTGTTCGTCCATCTGCTGCAAGTATCGATCCACATTTTGATAGGCAAATAAGAAAATTAAGATTGAGATTAAAGCTATTCTTATTCTTGTGTCTTTTAACAATTTCATAAAAGCACCTCCGAAGCATTTAATGCTATCCTACCAGTTTTGTAAACGTTTTTCCATTAAAATTTTTCTTTCTTATTATCTTTTAATAAAAATATTTTATTCATTAAATCGTTCTGTCATTATTTATTATTTTTTCTAATAAATTTAAAGCTAATCTTGCTAAATCATTGATACAAATGTATTAATAAAGACTATAAATAAATTTTTAAGATTGTTTTTCAATTTGAATAGCGAGGTAAGCTTACGTAAAATAGGGATGTTGAACAATATTTAATGTTACAAACTTATAAGAGAGGATTATCCAATATGTTAATCGACCTACATATGCATGAGAAGACATTTTCACCCGATAGCTTTATGAAAATTGAGCAGATTGTCGAAAGAGCCAAACTAATCGGACTTGATGCCGTTTGTATTACAGACCACGACTCAATTGGTTTCATGACTTTAGTTGAAGAGGCTCAACAACGTCTCGATTTTCCAATCTTTGTGGGGGTGGAATATTAACTACTGAAGGCGATGTCTTAGCCTATGGAATTGACGAATTGCCTGAGCCGGGCCTATCAGCTCAAGAATTCATTGATTACGTGAATAAAAAAGGTGGAGCTTGTACAGCCGCTCATCCCTATCGTAATAATAACCGAGGCCTTGGTGACCATATTTATAAAGTTAAAGGCCTTCATGCAGTTGAAGTGTTAAATGGCAATTCAACTTTAGAAGAAAATCAACAAGCCTTTATTACAGCCAAAGAACACGATCTACAATGTGTTGGTGGAAGTGATTCTCATCATTTTG
Source organism: Facklamia sp. P13055 (assembly GCF_050409445.1). Lineage (NCBI taxonomy): Bacteria > Bacillati > Bacillota > Bacilli > Lactobacillales > Aerococcaceae > Facklamia > Facklamia sp. P13055. Next base: position 6,006 of record NZ_JBNUPL010000005.1, on the reverse strand, counting down.
GCCAAGTAGGCGTTTACGCGACATATTTTCCTAACCAGGTTTCAACTATCCATGAACTTGCTCAAGAATTAAAAAAAGGAAACTGTCAACCAGTTATGGTTAAGGGCCATCAAATTATCGAAACAGTCACTGCATAAGCAGAAAAAGAGCTAGCTCAATGTACTGACCCCCTAAAGTTGGATTTCATGGTCCAACTTTAGGGGGTCAGTACATTATGCAGATCTTTTTTTGTTAGTTTTTTTATGTATGGCTGGCATGAAAATTTCTCCTCCTCTGTCTTCAAATTAAACGAAAGCCAAAAAGGCTGGACTTAAAAAGAGGGATAAAATAATTGATACAAAAGTTAGTTTAGAAGCCAAAGCGACATCTAAATCGTATTTAGCCGCTAAAATAGGCGTGGTAGCCCCGGCGGGCATGGTCGCCATCACCACACACATACCTGCTATTTGCTCATCTACTTGCAGAAATTTTAAGCTCAGTAAAACGATTAAGGGTATAAGTAGCATTCTAACACCTACAAACCGTATAACCGCTTTCTCAAAAAGAGCCTCCATTTTAACCGAACCAATAATTGAACCGATGGTAATCATGGATAAAGGAGTAACTGTGCGACTCAAACCATCAAAACTATTCATGATAAAGCTTGGTATAGAAATTTGGCTTAAGCCCAGCACCAATCCAAAGATAACTGCCAAAATCATTGGGTTTTTTATAAAAGAAAGAAGCGTCTCTTTAAAACTCTTTTCTTGTTTTACTAATAAAGAAATACCAATTGTATAGGTAAAAATGCGGTGAGGTATTAAATAAACGGCGGCTAAAATAGCGCCTAATTCACCAAATAAGGATGTAACGATGGGTAATCCAGCAAAACCGGCACTGTTACAAAGGGTCGCATAATGTAAAATTTTAGCTTGTTTTTCCGGCAAATCCCGAAAAAAGAAGCCGCCGAAAAGGGTTATCGTTGTATAAATAATAGTAGCAATGATTAAAGTTTGAAAGCTTAGCTCAATAATGTTCCAAGTTATATTAAAAAACGACTTAAAAATAAGTGCGGGAACAAGTATCTCAACAATTAATTTAATTAAAGCTGGACGATTCTGATCCGTAATCATTCTTTTTCTATAGGCTAGCACACCTGCTAAGACATAAACAATTAGAACTAATTGGATGCTCAGCATCTCAAAAAAAGTTGCCATTAATGATCCTCCCTATACCTTTTTATTAACCCCCTCATCTTAACATAGTTGGTTTGCAAACTGAATATCTTTCAAACACTTTCAAGGCATCGATCAATGAAAATATTATTTCTTAAGCTTTGCCATAAAACGCTCGATATTCACAACAATTCTTTGATGAGTTGCTTGACCAATTAATTGTTCTTTATCATAAGCTTCCATATCTAAAGTGAATACTCTTCCTTCTCTTTTACATTTTGTAATAATAATCTCAATTTCGCTCATAGTCGAACTCGCTTTTAAATGTTTGACTTCAAGAAAGATACCTACTGTGGTTTCTAAAGTTGTATCTTCAATATTTTTCTGACAAAGCTCATAAGCTGCATTTTCCATATAAGCAATCATCGAAGGTGTCGATAAGACTTCTAAAGCACCTGATCCAATTTTAGCAGCTGAATGTTCATTCTTTACAGAATATTTTTTGGAAAATTTTGCTTTCATTTTTATCCTCCTAAATTATTTTCAGTAAAATTATAGCATACAGATAGGGCTAGTTGTTTTTCCTAAAGAATTAATAGAGGATTCCTGTATTATATTTGCATCCAGCCTCATTTATGGTAATCTTTTAAAGATTCTATTTTTACAAAAATAAGCGAAAGGAGTCCTAAACTATGCCACAAAACTTCTGGCAAAACTTACCCAAACCCTTTTTTGTTTTAGCCCCTATGGAAGATGTAACCGATGTTGCTTTCCGACATGTTATTGCTAAAGCTGGAAGACCTGATGTTTTCTTCACTGAATTTACTAATTCTGAATCCTACTGCCATCCTCTAGGCAAAGAATCCGTACGAGGTCGTTTAATCAAAACTGAAGATGAACAACCCATAGTAGCCCATATATGGGGTGACCGGCCTGAATTCTTTGAACAAATGGCGCATGGAATGGAAGAAGAAGGCTTCGCAGGTATCGATATTAATATGGGCTGTCCAGCACCTAACGTCTTTAAACATGGTCGTGGGTCTGGTTTAATTTTAAGACCACAACTAGCTGCTCAATTAATCCAAGCCAGTAAAAAAGCAAACCTTCCTATTTCAGTCAAAACGCGTTTAGGCCATCATCAAGTGGAAGAATATAAAGAATGGCTGAAGCATTTATTTGAACAAGGTATTGCCAACCTCTCCATACACTTAAGAACAAAAACAGAAATGTCTAAAGTGCCCGCTCATTGGGAACTAATTGGAGAGATTAAAAATTTGCGTGACCAATACGCCCCACATACCCTCTTAACTGTAAATGGGGATATTGCTGATCGGCAACAAGGAATGGAGTTATACAATACTTATGAGATGGACGGTATTATGATTGGCCGTGGTGTTTTTCAAAATCCATTTGCTTTTGAAAAAGAACCACGTCATCATTCTGCTAAAGAATTGATTGATCTTTTTCGCTATCATTTGGATCTCTTTGATTATTACGATCTCCACCCTTTCCCTGCTTTAAGAAGGTCTTTTAAAATCTATTTAAGAGAATTCAAAGGAGCACACGAATTAAGAGTCCAACTAATGGAAGCAGAGGATTCCATTCAAGCGCGTGAAATACTCATTGCTTTTGAAAAACAACACTTATTATAGAAAACACCTAACTAACAGCTTTTTATAGTTATAAACAGCTTATCATTCCAAACCGACATTAAAAATGTTAAACTAAACTCAAAGGAAGGTGGCTTATATGTCAAAAAAAAAATGGATAGTAATCGCTTTTGCACTTGTTTTAATTGTCGCTTCTAGCTTATCGAAAGTTTATAATGAACCCGCTGATATTACCTACAGTGAAAAATGGGCGAATGAAAGACTAAACTCCTTGCTAGGCATTGGACAAGATTATATAGAAGAAATTCGAGAAGATGGCTCTGTAGATCAACGTATTCTAGTTATCCCAATTGAAGGAGTGATTGGAATAGCGTCTCCTACTTATGATCAACAACTTATTATGGATACCATCGAACAGATTCGAACGGATGAATCTATTAAGGCTGTTTTATTCGAATTAAATACTCCAGGTGGAGGAGTATACGAAACCCGTGAAGCTTATGACTTATTTAAGGAAGTGATTGACGAAAGAAAGATTCCTGTTTATGCTTCTATGGGGCAAGTAGCCGCATCAGGTGGCTTCTATTATGCCATGTTAGCCGATAAAGTTTATGCTACTCCTGAAACAATCACTGGCTCAATTGGAGTAATTATGTCTGGTTACAATATGAGAGAGCTTTATGACAAAATAGGTGTTGAACCCTATGTTTTTAAATCTGGAAAAATGAAGGATTTAGGCTCGAGTGCACGTAAAATGACTAAGGAAGAAGAAGAAGTATTCCAAGAATATATTGATGAAGCCTTTGATCGTTTCGTTCAAGTGGTTGTCGATGGTCGTGATATGTCAGAAGAACGGGTGCGTGAGCTAGCAGATGGTCGTATTTATACCGCCAAGCAAGCTAAAGAAAACGGCTTGGTTGATGATATTCTATACTATCGTCAAGTAATCGATCTTATTCGCGAAGAAAATGACTTAGCAAATGCTCAAGTTTTTGAAAAAGCAGCCCCTCAAGACCAATTTGCCTCATTCTTCCCTACATTTATGAAATCAGAAGATAATTATGCAAAACAATTTGATCAAGTTCTTAACCGTGTAAAAGAAGAAGTTCTTCCTCAGATTGAGTACCGCTGGGAAGGTGGTAAGTAATATGACATCAGTTAAATTAGATAAAGAAGAACTTAAGACGCTTTTAAATCATTCAAAAGAAGAAAAAAAAGATTCAACTAAAGTTATTGAAGAAGTTCCCCAAGATAGTACAGTCATTATTGAAGAGCAAACGGACCACTCTAAGGACAACAATATAACAAAAAATAACTCGTCTTCTTTAAATTCTAGTCAAGCAAATCATTCCGGACTCAATCCATTCAGCAATCATGCAGCAAGAGAGGAAGCTTTCAAAGAGACTAAGCAGTCTGACATTGATCCTATTCAAATGAAAATTGCTGACCAACAACTGAGAGAAAATGGCTACGACTATCTTCCTAAGGAGGTTTATGCTGGGTTCTGGCTTCGTTTAGCAGCTTATATGGTAGATTACCTATTCATTCTTCTCCTGACTAACCTTATAACGAACATTGTAGGAGAAATGAATACAGACTTATTGTGGGGTGTTTTACCTATGTTCTTTAACTTAGCTGTATTTTGCCTTTACTTTTTCCTAATGACTTTCGGTCTGAATGGCCAAACACCCGGAAAAATTTTATTTAATTTAAGAGTTGTGCCGATTAATACCCAATCGAATAAATTAAATATATCCACTTTATTAATGCGTGAATTTTTTGGTCGTGTTATTTTCTACTATGTACCATTTATTGCTGTCATCCTTATCTTCACAAGCAAACATCAGCACCCTTTAGATATGCTGACTGATACGACAGTGATTAATGAACGTTATCTAACTGCCTTTGCTAAGTGGAAACTCGTTTAAAACAAATAAAAGGGGCTGTATCATAAGTCTCAAACCGAAAAACCACTATAAACGTTGTTTAAACAATGTTTATAGTGGTTTTTATGGTATAATAAAGATATAAAAAAGCAGAAAGTTGACGCTTTCTGCTTCGTCAATGCCTCTCCTCTAACACAAAAGAAAGGACATAAAAAATGCACTTTCATTATAACACCAATCAATTAGCTTTGGAAATCTCTTATGCCTATATTCCTGAAGAAGCACATGTTGTCCACTTTATTGATGGCTTGGTCAACCAATTAGCCATTGATCATCCTTATGTGTTTGGTCGCCCGAGAGAATACCCTTTATCTGCCGTCTTAAAGCTCATTCTCTTTGCCTATACTCGAGAGATATTTACCAGTCGGAAGATTGAACGCTTTGCGGCTGAAAACTTACCGGCTCAATGGTTAACACAAGGTAGAGTCCCTTCACATACCACGATCTGCCGATGCCGAGTGGATGAGAGCATTCAAGACATTCTAGATGCTGGGTTTGATGGACTTGTAAACTATTTAATGGAACAACGTCTGATAGACGATGCTTTATTTATTGATGGAACAAAAATTTTAGCGAATGCGAATAAATATACCTTCGTCTGGAAAAAGAACATCATCCGTTTTGATGAAGCCAATGAAGCACAAATCAAAGAGCTGTTAAAAGAAACCAAAGTAGCCTATCAAGACATGACACTTCCTGAGGGAACAGACTTAACGATGGATCAGCTGGAAGAAGTGATGACACAGTTAGAGAGCTGTCTCGAAGCTTTAGAAAAAGAAGTGGAAGAAACAAAGAAACAATCGCCTAATCCGACCAAGCAATCACGTCGTCGCTTAAAATCTCTCAAGCACCCACTCAATGAACGCATTGAAAAGAAACAAAACTATGAAAAACATCGTCATCTTTTAGGTGACCGTCATTCTTATTCTAAAACGGATACTGACGCGACCTTTATGCGGATGAAAGAAGATCCAATGCGAAACGGTCAAACTAAACCTGGCTATAACCTACAAATCGCCACCAGTAATCAATATGTATTAGCTTATGACATCTATCCCAATCCAACCGACACACGAACGCTTCAACCATTCTTTGAGACCCACCGTGCACTCATTGATTCGATGACTTATGTTTCGATGGACGCTGGGTATGGTTCCGAGTCCAACTATGCCTACTTAGAAGACCATCATCCCGATACCATCGCCATCATCCCCTATAGCACGATGTTAAAAGAACAGACAAAAAAATGGCAATCCGATGAAAAGAAAGTCTTCAATTGGACTTATCATGAAGCAG